>DATDKT010000261.1:0-10325 GCA_036519775.1 Rubrobacteraceae bacterium | reverse complement strand
TCGCAACGCCGTCCTGAACGCGCTGCCCGAGGCGCCGGAGCTGAGGGAGAGGGCGTATCGTATTAAGCAAGAGACCATGGCCAACCTGGACCGCTACCTGGAGCAGATGGCCGACGCCATAGAGGGGCGCGGTGGCAAGGTCTACTTCGCCAGGGATGGGGAAGACGTGGTGCGGTACGTGGCGGATCTGGCACGGCGGAGAGGCACAAAGGTCATCGCCAAGTCCAAGAGCATGGCGACCGAGGAGATAGAGCTCAACCGTCGTCTGGAGCAGGACTACGCCGACCTCGGGTTGGAGATCGTGGAGACAGACCTAGGGGAGTGGATCGCCCAGCTCGCCGGCGACCACCCCTCGCACATAGTCGGCCCCATCCTCCACATGAACCGCGAACAGGTAGCAGAGGTTCTCTCTGGGGTAGCCGGAAAGAAGCTGCCACCGAACGTCGAGGACCTGACCCGGTTCGCTCGCAAGCGCCTCCGGGAGAAGTTCCTCACCGCTGACATCGGGATGACGGGGGCGAACTTCGGGGTGGCCGAGACGGGGACGGCCGTGACCGTCACAAACGAGGGCAACGCCCGGCTGGTCACGAGCGTCCCACCGGTTCACGTGATCGTGATGGGGATAGAGAAGTTGATCCCACGCTTCACGGACCTCTCGGTCTTCGTCCAACTCTTGGCGAGGAGCGGGACGGGGCAGAAGATCACCGTCTACACCAATTTCGTCACCGGACCGCGCGGAGAGGGCGAGCTCGACGGAGCGGAGGAGATGCACCTAATCCTCCTGGACAACGGCCGCTCTGAGCTTCTGGGCACGGAGTTCGAGGAGTCCCTCTACTGCATCCGCTGCGGGGCCTGCCTGAACGTCTGCCCCGTCTACCGCCAGACCGGCGGTCACGCCTACGGCTCGACCTATTCCGGCCCGATCGGCGCTGTCATAACGCCCCTGCTCAAGGGGAACGAGGAGGCCAGAGACCTGCCGCACGCCTCCTCCCTCTGCGGCGCGTGCTCGGAGGCGTGCCCCGTGGGCATCCCGCTGCACGACCTCCTCCTGAAGCTTCGCAACCGCCAGGTCGAAGAGGGGCTCGCGAGCAAACCCCAAAGGGCGGCCTTCAAGGTCTTCGAGAACACGATGAAGCGTCCGGCTCTGTACAAACTCTCCGGCAGAGCGAGCCGTGCGGCACAAAAGCCTCTTCTGCGAGATGGCCTCGTCCGACCCACCCCCGGTCCGATGAGCGGGTGGACGAACTCTCGCGACCTCCCGCCGCTGGCAAAGAAGTCCTTCCGCGAGCTCTGGAGGGAGGGCATCTAGAGTGGCGAACCGGGAGGAGTTTCTAAAGTCTATCCGCCACCGTACGAGGACCGGTAAGTACAAGCCCACGCACGCCCCCGACATCGCCTGGACCTCGAAGGGCGAGCCCCGCGAAAGAGAACCGATACAAGACCCCCCGGCACGTTTCCTCGAAGAACTCGAAGCCCTGGAAGGCCGCGGCGAACGGACCGGGAGCATGGAAGAGGCCCGCGACTACGTGCTCTCCTTGGCCCGAGAAAAGGGCGCGAAGCTCCTCGTCCGGTGGGACGACGAAGAGCTGGAGGCTTTGGGCGTGGATGATCCTCTGAAAGAGGCAGGGGTGGAGGTGGCGGTGTGGTGGGGTCTCGACGATTTTCGGGAGGTGGCTGGCGGGGCGGACATCGGGCTCACGACGGCGGAGTGGGCCGTAGCCGAGACCGGGAGCCTGATCCTTACGGGCGGGCCGGGCAGGGGCCGTACCGTCGCCTTACTACCGCCGACCCACGTGGCGGTGGTCCCGGTCGAGAGGCTCCTCTCCACGGTTCCGGAGGCTATCGAGAAGTACGCCGGAGCCGAAGGGTTGCCGGCCAACGTCTGCCTCCACACCGGTCCGAGCCGCTCGGGGGACATCGAGATGTCGCTCACCATCGGGATGCACGGTCCGGGGGATGTGCGCGTTGTACTGGTAGGCTAGGGTGGCGAACGCTTCGCCCTAGCAGGGTCGAGATCGACGGTAGCAGGTCGGAACGCCGTTGTAGTCGGGACCACGGTTGTTTTTCTTGCCCGGTGTTATACGCTAGCCTGGTATACGCCGATTTTTTGAGGAGCGTTTCTTTTGAGAAGGATCTTTTTGAGAAGGATCTTTTTGAGAAGGATCTTTTTTATAGCCTTCGTGGTGTCGGTCGTTGCCGTCCTGAGCTCTTGCGGCGCCCGTTCCTCGGCCTCGGACGACGCTCCGCGCGCCGACGCCGGCGATGAGCTTGTTTCGGAGGAAGCTACGGTCGACGAGCCGGTCGAACCGGACGCCTTGACGCCCGCCGCCAGCTCCGTTCCCGAACCCACCCAGAGCACCTCGACGAGCCCGGCTACCGGATCTTCCGGCATGGTCAGCTCTGCAAACCCTCTAGCTACCCGAGCGGGCCTCGAGATCCTCGAAGAGGGCGGCAACGCTTTCGACGCGGCGGTGGCAGTTGCCGCCGCCCTCGGCGTCGTCGAGCCGATGATGAGCGGCATCGGCGGCTATGGGGCCATAGTCGTCTACGACGCCGAAAGTGGCGAGACGCGCTTTCTCGACACCGGCAGCAGAACGCCGGCGGCGCTAGACCCGGAGGTGTTCCGCTCCTCCGCGCCGAACTTCGTGGATAACCGGTGCGGCGCCAAGGCGGTCTCCACCCCTGGCAACGCGAACGCCTGGGAGGCGCTCTCCAGCAACTACGGCGAGCTGAGGTGGCAACGACTCTTCGAGCCCGCCGCCGAGCTCGCGGAAGAGGGTTACGTGCTGGATGGGATCACGGCCGGTTGGATCGACGCGGCGTGGCCCGCGTTCCCCGAGCATGCGAGGGACATCTACGGGAACGGCGGCGAGCCGCTTAAGGCGGGGGAGACCCTGATCCAGGAGGACCTGGCGAGGTCCCTGAGGATCATCGCCGAAGGGGGCGCCCGGGTCGTGTACGACGGTGAGATAGGTCAGGCGATAGACGCCACCGTACGCGAGAACGACGGTTTCCTGAGCATCGACGACCTGCGCGAGAACCGCGCCCGGTGGCGGGAGACGATAAGCCTGGAGCACCGGGGCTACGAGGTGGTCGCGGCCTCCCCCCCGTCTACCTCGTGGGGCGCACTCGTCCGGCTCGGGATGCTGGGGCAGTTCGGCCTGGAGCCCTCCGACCACAACACCACCTCGTACCTGCACACCTTCGCGGAGGTCTCCAAGCAGACGGGCCGGGTGACCCGGGACTACGCCGCCGACCCGGAGATAGCCGAGACGCCGCTGGATCTGCTGCTCTCGGAGGGGTTCCTGGCCGAGCAAGCTGCGGCAATAGACCCTAACCAGGCGTCGCCGAACGCGCCGTTCGGGCAGTTCGGCCAGCCCACGCCCTGCATACCTCAGAGCTACACTTCCACGTACGCGCCCAGCTCTCCCAGCACGCCGAACGTGCAGAACGCCCAGAGCCACACCACGCACTTCGTCGTGGCGGACGGGGAGGGGAACGTAGTGAGCGCGACGCAGTCTTTGGGTAACATCTTCGGGAGCAAGGTCATGCCGGAGGGCACGGGCATCTGGCTCAACGACGCCCTGGCGTGGTCCCGCTTCGAGCCCACGGGAAACGTCTTCGACGTCTACCCCGGTCGCCAGAGCCTCTACGCCCTGTGTCCGACCCTCGTCATGAGCGATGGTAGACCTTACATTGCGATAGGAACCCCCGGCGGCCGTAGCATCCAGCAGACGACGCCGCAGATGCTGACGAACCTCATCGACTTCGACATGAATATCCAGCAGGCTATCGCCGAACCTCGCATCAGCACCACGAACCCTAACGCGCTCCTGGTCGAGCCCGGCATACCGGAGTCCGTCCGCGGGGGGCTGGCCTCCCTGGGTCACAACGTGCGGGTGGACGAACGGGGCCTGGGCAACGCCCACGGCCTGACCATCGAGTACGATGCGCAGGGCAGGCCGACTCGGTTCACGGGCGGCGCCGATCCGCGGGGCGTGGGCGCGGCGGCAGGTTATTGATATATCGGGGCCGGCGCGGTCGGTTCGCTCGAAGCTCCGAACATCCCCTTCTCTGAACGTTGCGGTAAGATCGGAGCACCACACGGAGACAGAGACGGTTAGCGTCTCGGTTGGCTCGTACCCGCTCTATTCGCAACAAGCGCAACCATCACAATTACTGGCTCGACCCGACCTTCCGGGTCTCCGGGGGCAGGTACTTGAGGCGCCTGCCTGACAGGACGCTCGCGTATGCCGACTAGTACGAGGTACGGCAGAAGCCCGAACCAGTTTGCCGGCCGGCGGGTGCGTCGAAGTTTTACTCGGAGTAAGAGGGGGATAACCAAACCACGGTTCCCTGAAGCCAGGTTCGGGCGAACTTACGCGGCAGCGCCTCCTCTCCATCGTACCGATGGGAAATCTCCCCAAACACCGACAATTGTGGTTGGCGGAGGACGAGCACGCGACATGTTGTGTACAATGCCTAACGCGTGTACGAAGCATCGCTTGATACCGTGCAACGCCCGCTGGTATAAGTGTCGGCGGAGGGGGGACGTGACGTACTAGCGAGAAAGTAGTTCGAGGGAGGGACAGGCATCACCGAGCCGCTACTTCTCGTCGGCACCGGTTCTCTGCTCGTGATCTGTATCGTGACCCTCGTGATTGCCGGTCTCGCCCTTTGGCACGCGCGGAGGTACGTGGAATTGGTCGAAGACCGCATGGAGCGTCTTCGCGCCGAGCAAGCCCGTCTTCTGGCGGCTTTGCGCGAGGAGGTTCGGGGCTTGAAGGAAGAACTAATAAGGGAGCAGGAGGAGCACCCAGGCTCCCAACGGCGAGCAGAGCGGCTGAGCCAGGAGTGCCTGCGGTTGCGGCGAGAGAAATCGCAGTTGACCGAGGAGCTCGAGCGGGAGCGCGTAAAGCGTGAGGAGGTCCAGCAGCGGGTCCGGCAAGAACGCGAGGGGCGAGAGCTGGAGCGTCGCGCCCGCCGGGACGCCGAGCGGAGGATAGACCGATTGAACCGGGAGCCCAGGGAGACTCCCCGAGACCGGGAAGCCGGGCGAGAAACCCCTTCTCCCGTTCTGGAGGAGCCGTCCGAGGAACTGCCCGCGGCCCCCCAGCTACCGGAGAGACCACCACCGGCGCAAAGAGCGCACGAAATCGAAAGGCCGCCACGGCCGTCAAGCCCCCCCAAGAAGTCTTCGCCCGCACCCGAGGAGGCTTCGCCGGGAGACGAAAGGCCGCGCCTCGGGCGTTGGGTACCGCATCCCGATGACAGTGACGCCGGCAAAGGATGGATGCCGGCCGCGCAAGAGCCCGCGCGGAGCGAAGATCCGGTGGAGATGTTCCGCAAACACTACGACAAATACCTGGACAGCTACGAAGGATACCTGGAGCTGATCGGTATGCTCTACCGGATGCGGGGCGATGGCGAGGCGCAGCCCGCTCCTCTCGAAGAGTGCGAGTGGGAGAACAGGCTGCGCCGGGCGAACGACGGCATAAAGAGGACGACCGTCAGGCTCGACACCCTGGAGGAGTACAACCCCGAGCTGGCCACCGACGACCGCGTCTCCCGCCGCGCCGGCCTCGCCCGGAGGCACTCAGAGCTAGAGCGAAGTGGGCAAGGCCGCACAGAGCCTTAGCGAGCGGCACGGTCCTCGGCTCAGCCGGTACGAGGCGAGAAACATCCGCTCTTAACGACTGCGGGATTACCAAGTTCGAGACCGAGTCGATGCCCTCGGCCGCTTGCAGCAGCCAGCGACCGAGGCGACGGTCTCTCGCTGCCTCGTGCCTAGCTCGGGGAACAGCAGTTTCCGAGGATACGTGTGGTTTGGGAGAGTCTCTCTTGGGAGAGCCTCTCGGTCTCTTCCACCGCCCGGAGAAGGTCCTTCTAGCCTTACCTACTCGAGCTCCGAGCACAGACCGCCCAGGCAGAGCTGCGCCGCCGGCTCATCGTAGGGACGAAACTCGACCCAGGCGGGCCTGCCGTCGGCCTGGGAGCAGATCACCAGCTCCGGGTCCAGGTTTGATACTACTCCCTTGAGCTCGTCGGTGCCCTCGTTCGGCCCCTGATTTTTACGTGCTCAAGGCCCGAAAAAGAACTTGTACAGCCACGAACGTCGCCGCAAAGTCTCCTGAGCCTCTCGAGGCGCCTCCTTACTCGCAGTATTCACGGTACTCGCAGTATTCACGGCGACCTTCGAGCCCATCTTTGAGGAGTCTGGCGGCTCCGGTGACGAGTTTTGGACCTCTCTTAACTCGGCTTCGAGTCTGTCTGCCCTCTCGCGTTCACTCTCCAGAGCCTCCCGCAAGCTGCTCTCGGCCTGGGCGGTAAGCTCGAGCCGGGTCTTGAGCGCGGCGGCCTCGGCGGCGCGTGCCTCTAAACGCTCGATAGTCTCGCGCAGCACTTCGCCGACCACTTCGCCGGGGCTTTCTTCGTGCTTCGTCGCGTTACTCGGCTTCGGCGAAACCTCATCGTGCTGCGGCGCGACGTTCCCCTCACGCTCTCGCCGCTCGCGCAAAGCGTTGAGGGAGTCGATGGACACGTAATACGTCTTTGAGACGCCTTCTCCCTCCGTGAAAGCCTCCAGCCTGCCCCGGCGAACGTACTCTTGAACCATCCGACGAGAGATACCGAGCGCCTTCGCCGCCTGTTTCGTCGAGACCCAGCCAGAGTCTCCGCTGCGACCGTCCGCCTCTTCGCGAAGATTCGCGGGCGCTTCGCCGCGATTTTCGCCAATATAGTCTACGGATTCGTCGTCCGGTTGCGCCGTAGTGAGCTCGTCTGTGTCCATGTGGGGCATCATACCCGTACGAAAAAAATTGCGCATTGCGGCACCACATGTTGGACGCGTTCCCGCGAACACACTACCGGTTGGTGCCTAACCCTCGACCAACGCCACAGGGTAAGCACGGTTCATCTTGTTATTGTCCGTGCATGATTTATCGTTGTTGACGCTTGGGTGAGCAGCCTTTACTACACTCGAGGGTATCTCGGAGGGGGGGATACTTCTCGGCGAGGTGCTCCAATCCTCTTAGCTCACCCAAGCTTTTCTTAAGATCATGACAAAAGGGAGCGGTGCGAAGAACGGGGTTGAGGTAGACTTATGTCCCCGGCGGCATTCTCCCCCCTCCGCCGCCGGGGCTTTCTACAGGCTCGAGCTCGGGTCGAAGTTTCGTGGACCTACGCTCGAGTGCATGGAGAGGTGCGGATGTACCTCAAGCAACCTCAAGTAGAGTCACGTTCACGTTGCGCTTGCGAGGCGGGTATGCGAGCGCGACCAAAGGATATAAAGGGGGCAAAAGTGCGAAGTTCTTTTGGGTCGGAACAACCTTCTTCGGAGTCGGGACGCTTCCTCCAGCCTTCGGGGCACGTCGTTTTGTAGGGCGTGTGTCGAGGGAAGCTGGTCCTCCTCGGACAAGAACAGGACTGCCAAGAGGAGGGGGTGCACGGTCTTCGGTGCGAATGCGTGAGGGAGCTAACCCTCGCCGAGGACCGTGCCGACGAGAGAGCCCTGCCTATCGGGTATAGTTGTTGAGACGTAGCATATAAGGCTCCTCACAGCGACTAGCGCCACTCGACCTTGCCCCTAACGGGGATGTCTCGCGGCTTCCTCTCTGCGCTGTGCTAGCGTGGCTTATAGGCCTAAGCTCAGGTCCCCTCGCCGATAGTTGCTCCGTCCGAGACCGTATCCTCCGGTGTCGTCACCGGTGCTTCGGTCGGAGCCACGCTCTCGCCTATGCCCTGCCCGGGCAGTTCGATCGTATCACCCACCGCTACGCCCCGTTCCGCGAAAAAGCCCTGGTTTACCTCCAGGGCGTACTGGGCGGGCTCGGCCGAAGGGTGAGGCGTCTCGTCGAGGGGTTGCATGTCCTGGATATCCACGATGCGCCCCTCTGCGGATATGTAGGCGATGGAGAGCGGTATCAGGGTGTCCTTCATCCAGAACGAGAGTGGTTGCTCCTGATCGAAGACGAAGAGCATACCCGCATCCTCCGTCAGCGTGGGCCGCCCCGAGAGCCCCGTCTGCCGCTCGGCGTCCGTGTCCGCTATCTCTACCTGGACCGGAATCCGCTCGCCGAGGGAGTTTACTATCGTCGAGACGGGCAACTGCGAGGCTTGGGGTTCCGTGGGCGCTGGCGTCTCCAGGCCGGGAGGGACTTCGCTTTGGCCTAACGCGGAGGTTGCCGCCACCAGCAACGCCCCCAATGCCAGTACCGCTAACACCAGACGTCTCTTCATAGCCCTTCCCTTCGCAAAACTCTCTCTTCGTGAACGGCCCGTCACGAGGTGCCAACACTAGACCAGCCGAAGGGACCTCGTCAAGGGACCGGTTGTCTGCTAGAGCGTGCTACGGACGTGGAAGCAGGCCACGACGGGAAGGGGCTGATGGTGGAGCTTTCTCAGGCCTCAACTACCTCTCCTGAGGTCTTTCAAGGCGCTAAATACAAATGCTATGATACAGAGGGGTTAGCGACTCTCAGGAGTACGACTACGCGAATATGGCCCTCGTACCTAGAAAACGACAGAGGAGACGCCTCACGCATGCTTCCTGAGGCAAACCAAACCAAACAGCAAGGCTCAGAGGCGACACCTAACAAAAGCGGGGAAGAAGAACGGCGACTAGCGGAGCTCGACTATCTGGACATCTTGCGTCCCGATCCCGATCACGTCCTCCAAGAGATCGTAGACGAGGTGCGCCTCACTTTCCAAACCGAGCTGTGCATGGTGAACTTGGACCTCTCGGACGTGCAGTACTTTAGGGCATGGTCAGGAAATCTCCCCGAGGAGCTCGCCCTGGCTAGGCAAGATCCCCTTAAGCGCAGTATGTGCAAGCATGTGGTGGGGACTGCAAAGCCGCTATGCGTACCTGACTTCCTGGCTACCGAAGAGTTCAAGGAACAGTACTTCTGCGTGAACTACGGCATTCGCTTCTATGCGGGCACACCTCTCGTCACCTCTAGAGGGCATATCATCGGGACGCTGTGCCTGCTTGACACCTCGTCCAGGGATGAGTTCGGCGAAGAGCAGATGAGGCTGCTCAGAGCGTTTGCCTGGGCGGTGGTGGGGCGGCTGGAGCTACTGGGTGCCCTAGAGCGCGAGCAGGCTGCTCGCACTGAGGCAGAGACGACCCACGAACGTCTCAAGGCCATACTAGACAACCTCACGGAGGGCGTGCTGGTGGCTAATTCACGAGGGTATGTGGTTTTCGCCAATCCGGCCGCCCGCGCTATGTTAGGCGTAACAAAGGAGGGGCTACTCGAAGAGCTTCCGGACCTGTGGGAGGACTTTCATTTGCCGGAAGCGGTGGCTCAATGCGCCAGGAATAGCGAGAGCATAGAGGCTCGGGTGCGCTCTGGAGAGAGCCATCTGGGGGTTAAACTAGAGTGCATTGGCACCGACGATCGAAGTGGTGTACTGGTTGTCATGCAAGACCTTTCAAAAGGACATCGATTAGAGGAAAACCAACAGCGGTTTCTGGCTAATGCCGCCCACCAACTCAGAACACCTACTATGGCCGTCATGGGCGCTGCGGAGTTGCTGGCAACCGGAGAGGACGCAAACCCCGCTACGAGACGCCGCCTTCTGGATCATATCTTCTCCGAGGGCCGCCGGATGCAGCGGCTGGCGGACGTCTTGCTGCGCCTGTCCAGGGTGGGTTGGGATCTGAGGGAACCTAACCAGGAGGTTGTGGACTTAAGGGAGGCGGGGCAGCAGGCAGCGGGGTTGATGGAACCGCTTATAGAGAGCGCCGGCCTCAGGCTCAGTATCGAAGGCGAGAGGGCTTGCGTACGCGCAGATCCCGAGTGGTTGCAGGAGGTGCTACTGGTCTTGCTCAGCAACTCTTTCAAGCACTCCAGCCGGGGTGGGGACATACGAGTGTGCGTAAAGGGTAGCGCCATTACTGTGAAAGACGAAGGAGCGGGGATGAGCTCGGTAGACCTTCCTCACGTTTTCGAGCGCTTCTACCAGGGAAAGGGAAGCTCGGAAGGCTTCGGCCTGGGGCTCCCGATCTGCAAAGAGCTCACCGAGCGGATGGGAGGCAGTATCTCCATCAGTTCTCGAGAAGGAGCTGGCACAGCAGTTAAGGTTGAGCTGCCACAGGCGGACCTAGATGCCCAAGATACTGGAAGTAGAGGATGAGCCAGCTATCAAGGATGTTTTGAAACTCGCTCTTAGTTGATACCTCTCTAGCGAGACAAGCCCTCGTCAAACGTCTCTTCTTCGACAATATCTATCCGACGCTGTTGGAGGAATTCGAATGAACCACTTCGAGAGAAGCGAAAGACTGATCCCAGGGCTGAAACTTGGCGGGCCGCCGAGGTGAC
>DATDKT010000260.1:0-5892 GCA_036519775.1 Rubrobacteraceae bacterium | reverse complement strand
GCCTTTGCCCTCGTCCCAGAGGATGTTCTCGGCGGGGACCCGGACGTCGTTAAAGGAGATTTCCGCGTGCCCGTGCGGCGCGTCGTCGTAGCCGTAGACGGAGAGCGCGCGCTCTATCTCCACGCCCGGCGTGTCCAGCGGCACCAGGATCATAGACTGCTGCTCGTGTTTTTTGGCCTCGGGATCGGTCTTGCCCATAAAGATAGAGATCTTGCAGCGGGGGTCGGGCGCCCCGGTGATCCACCACTTGCGGCCGTTTATGACGTACTCGTCGCCGTCGCGCTCGATGCGGGATTTAATGTTCGTCGCGTCTGAAGAAGCCACATCCGGCTCGGTCATCGCGAAACAAGACCGAATCTCGCCATCAAGCAAGGGCCTTAGCCACTTCTCCTGCTGCTCGGGTGTCCCGTAGCGTACCAGGACCTCCATGTTGCCCGTGTCGGGGGCGTTGCAGTTGAAGACCTCGGGGGCTATCGGGGAGCGGCCCATAATTTCGCACAGCGGCGCGTACTCGAGGTTGGTGAGGCCCGCGCCGAGGTCGGAGTCGGGCAGGAAGAGGTTCCAGAGCCCCTCAGTCTTTGCCTTCTCCTTGAGCTCCTCCATGATCGGGGGTATGCTCCAGCGGTCCTCGAAGGCGGCATGCTGTTCCTCGTAGGTCTTCTCGTTGGGGTAGACGTGCTCGTCCATGAACTCCTCGAGTTCGGCCCGAAGCTTCTGCACCTTCTCAGAATAATCGAAGTTCACGTTTGTTCTCCTCCTCGTGGACGTCTCTACCGCGTCCGACTCACCGGATCCGAGGGTCCCTTACCTCGCACAGAACACCCCTGCCGGCGAATTCTGTCATGGGGCTGTTGCCGTCGCAAGCGGTGGTTTTGGGCAGGTTGACCGGGGTTCGGGGCGCCAATATAGTGCCGGGTAAGGGGAAACGCCGGCGGAACCGGCGGATACGCTAGGAGGAGCTTGTCATGCAAAGAGTTATTCTCGGCGGAACGCGCCGTTTCGGACGGATCGTGGCAGGCGCCGTTGTGGTGCTAATCATCCTGTCGGTGCTCGCGGCTTGCGGTGCCGAGGCGCCGGGCGCGGGGAACAGGCTCTCGATCGCCACCGGGGGGACGGGCGGGGTCTACTACGTCTACGGCGGGGCTTTAGCTGACCAGATCACGCAGAACATCGACGGCGTCGAGGCGACCGCCGAGGCGACCTCGGCCTCTGTGGACAACATGAACCTCATCGCCGGCGAGAGCAGTGACATAGCCTTCTCGCTCGCCGACACGGCGGCCGACGCCGTCGAGGGGCGTGAGGACTTCGAGGGGGAGCAAGTTCCCGCGCAGGCTCTGGCCCAGCTATACATCAACTATACCCAGATCGCGACCACCGCAGGCTCCGGCATCGACAGCATCGAGGATCTCAGGGGTAAGAGCGTCTCCGTGGGTTCGCCCGGCTCGGGGACCGAGGTCATCGCGCTCCGGGTGCTCCGGGCGGCTGGCATGGACCCCGACGCGGACATCGATCGCCAGCAATTGGGTGTCGACGAGTCCGTGGACGCGGTGCGCGACGGCACCATAGACGCCTTCTTCTGGTCCGGGGGACTCCCGACCGGCGCCGTGACCGACCTCGCCACGACCGACCAGATCGTGCTGCTACCTAGTACCGATTACCTTGACACTCTGCGGAACCAGTACGGCGAGGTCTACCAGGAGGAGACCATTCCCGCCGGCACCTACGAGGGGTTGGACCAGGACGTGGCCGTTATAGGTGTCCCCAACTACCTCGTCGTCAACGAGGCGATGGACGAGGAGCTGGCGTTCCAGATAACCCAACTCCTCTTCGACCAGCAGGACGCCCTCGCCCAGGCCCATCCCGAGGCCCGCAACCTCGATATCGGCACGGCCCCGCAGACTACGCCACTGGAGCTTCATCCCGGCGCCCAGCGCTATTACGAGGAGGCAGGCGGCTAGACCTCGCGCGTGCTCGATGCTCGCCCGATGGCTCCCCCTCGTCCTAGGAGTCACCCTGCTGCTGGTCTTCGCCGGAGCGCTTGCCGCCGACTGGGGGGAGTCGGTCGTGGTGCGCGACACCGGTGAGAGGGTGCTGTCCCGCTCCTCGCTCCCCAGCTCGGGCGAGTTCAGCGTCGAGTACGTGCACTCTTACTATGAGGTTCCGGCGGCGGAACACTTCGTCGCCGGGGATGACGAGGGCTTCGAGCTCGTCGGGATCTCATCGCCGAGCGAGGCCGTCCTCGACTACTACGAACTCGAAGGTCGCAAGGAAGCGGCGGACGGCGAGCGGATACGTCTTTTACCCGAAGAGGCGCGACGCTTCGAGGAGTTGCCCCTGATCGGCACGGAGAGGGGCCAGCGTACCGTGGTCGTCTCCGGTGAGCGGGTCCCGCTCTATGGAGACGGCGGGCCGCGCCACGTCATTATCCGGGTGGAGGAGGATACCTTCTTTACCGAGGTGATCGGAGCCTCGGCCTTATAGAATCGTAAGGGCCGAAGATCGCGGCTGCCGAGTAGGTCGGTCGGACACCCGGCTACTCGCCGTAAGGAGCCGTCCGGATCATGAGATCGACGGCGAGGACGCCTTCTCCTTCGGGGTAGACGAGAAGTGGGTTGATCTCGAACTCCTCTATGCGGTCGCCGGACGCCCCGATAGCGTCCGCGACCCGGCAGACGGCGCCCACCAGAGCCTCGACATCCGCGGGTGGCCGTCCCCGGTACCCTTTGAGGAGCGGTGCGCCGACCAGGGATTCCAAAAGGTTATACGCGCTGGTGCGCGAGAGCGGCAGGACTTCGGAGGCGACGTCGCGGTAGATCTCGGCGCCGACGCCCCCGAACCCCAGGGTTAGAAGAGGTCCGAACGCCGGGTCTTGCGTGAGCCCCAGTATCAACTCCTGACCCCCCGGGGGCGCCATCGCCTGGACGAGGACCCCGCGAACAGTGACGTACGGGGCTACCGACGCGACGTGGGAGACGAGCGCCTCGTAGACGCGTGGCGCGTCTTCTGGAGTCACCCCCAATCGTATCCCCCCGGCGTCGGTTTTGTGCAAGAGGCCCGGCGACTGTACCTTGAGGACGAGGCTGTCACCTAGCTCCCTGGCTACGACCGCGGCCTCTTCCGCCGAAGTGACCATCCATCCTGGAGGATAGGGGATGTCGAGTGCTTGTAGTACGTCTATCCCCTCACCTTCGAGGATGAGGGGTTTGGTGAGCAACGGGGTGAGGTCTACAGGATTCTTTGGCTCGTGGAGTGGGCCGGCGGAGCTCATCTCGGTTCGTCTCCCGACCAGCTTCGCGATCGTATTTACGGCGGCGCCCGGTGAGGAGAAGACGGGCAATCCTGCCTTCGCGAGTACGGCTTTGGCGGGTTCGCCCAGTTTGTCGCCGACGAGCCAGGCGATCAGGAGCGGCTTGTTCAGGGCCCGCCCTACGGCCACGAGGTCCTCGGCCAGCCGGCGGGCGCTATCGCCGGTCAGCATCGTCAGCGTCACGACGAGGATATCGACCGCTTCGCCCACCGCGAGGCAGACCTCACGGAACAGCTCGGGTCGCCCAGAGTCCATCTCGCTGAAGAGTTGGGCGGTGACGTCCACCGGGTTCGTTAGCGCTCCGAAGGGTGGGATCAGGGCCTCCAGGCGGTCCTGGGTTTCGGCGGGAAGCTTGGGCACTTCGAGGCCGCTCATCTCGCACCGGTCGGCGGCCAGAATGCCCGCTCCTCCGGAGGAGGTCACGATCCCCACGCGTCTCCCCTCCGGTAACGGGCCGACCGAGAGCATGAAAGCCGCGTCTATAAGCTCGTCTACGTCATGGACGAGGATCACACCTTCCCTAGCCGAGACCAGGTCGAAGGCAACGCCCGGAGAGAGCATGGCCCCCGTGTGGGAGGCGACCGCCCGTTGGCCGGCCTCCGAACGCCCCGAGCGCAGCACGACTAGGTATTTGCCGGCCTGGCGGATCTTGCGCGCGAGGAGTCGGTAGCGTTCGCCGTCCGGGGGCCTCTCCAGGTACACGGCGAACACTTGCGTCCCCTGGTCCTCGACCAGGACCTCGGCGAGGTCGAGGACGTCGAGATCGGCCTGGTTGCCTGTGCTGACCCACGCGCTGAACCCCAGCCCCCGTTCCTGAGCGAGGTTCAGGACGGAACCCCCTAAAGCGCCGCTCTGGCCCAGATAGGCGACGGAGCCGACCCGCAGGGGCATGAGGTCCAGGGAACGGGTGAAGCTCGCTGTCACCCCCTCCGCGAGGTTGATAACGCCCTGGCAGTTCGGTCCGAGCACGCGCACGCCTTCCTCTCGCGCGGCGGCGGAGAGCTGATCCTGGAGGGTCTCCCCCTCGGGGCCGGTCTCGGCGAAGCCGGACCCGTAGACAACCGCCGCCCGCGCCCCTATCTGTCCGGCCTGGCAGATCACGTCGATAGAGTGCTCCGCGGCCAGCATCACCAGGACCAGGTCGATGGGCTCCGGCACGTCAAGGAGGGAGGGGTAGCAGGTGAGGCCCCGAACTTCGTCCCGCCGGGGGTTGATAGGGTAGATCGGGTTCGCGTATCCGTGGCGCTCGAGGTAGTAGAGCAACCTGCCGGAGATGCGGTCGATGTTCTCCGAGGCGCCGACGATCGCTATGGATTCCGGCCGGAAGAGCGCGTCTACGCCGTCGCGTGCCTCTCCGGTGGGTGCGGACACGCCTCTCCCGCTAGCCTCTCTCGAAGCGGGGGGCGCGCTTCTCGCGGAAGGCGTTGAAGGCTTCGTGCGACTCCTCCATAGATTGGACGATGCCCATGTGCGAGGAGATCAGGTCCAGGCTCGTGCGGAGGTCGCTCCTCGCGGACTGGTAGACGGCGCGTTTGATCATGCGCGTAACTAGCGGAGGCCCCGCCGCGAGCCTCTCGGCGAACGCCTGCGTCTCGTCCATTAGCTCCCCGTCCTCGTAGACCCGGTTGATCATGCCTATCCTGTGCGCCTCCTCGGCGTCTATGAACTCCCCTGTTAGCAGTAGCTCCAAAGCCTTGGCCGTGCCGACGAGGCGCGGCAGGTAGTAAGCGCCGCCGTCGCCAGGGACGAGTCCTACGCGGATGTACCCTTCGGAGACTCGTGCCGAGGAGGCCATAAAGCGCAGGTCGCACATCAGGGCGAAGTCGAGCCCGGCGCCCACGGCGACACCGTTTATCGCGGCGATCACGGGCTTGTCGAGGTCTTCTAGAGCGTAGGCAATGCGATGGACGTGGTCGGTGAGAAAAGCCTTGCGATCGTAGGGGGTAGGCTCGTCTTTCGCGTCCGGTGAGAGGCTCTCGAAGTCCCCCCCCGAACAGAAAGCGTCGCCCGCGCCCGTCAATATGATCGCGCCTATCCCGTCTTCGGTACGGGCCCCGAGCAGTATCTCCGACCACTCGTCCAGCATCTCTGTGGTGAAGGCGTTCTTCTGCTCGGGACGGTTCAGCAGTATGGTCCCGACGCCGTTCTCCACCCTGTACTCGAGATCCGCCACGCTGCGCTCCTTATGAGTCCTCACCTTTTGTAACGATCCAATCTTACCGGTGGAGATAACCAGCGACAAGGACAGGGGATCTCCTTGCGAGTTCTGTGGAGCTATCAGCGGCCTCGCAAGCCGGTAGCTCCGTAACTTTACGCGAGATACTATCCTCGAAGCCATTTGTCAGGTACTTGTCAGGTTCGAGCACGAGGAGGTAAAGACTATGGCACGCATCGACGGGGTAGATCCGAGGCGGGCGGAGACGCCGGTCAGGAAGGTTCTCGAGGCCCAGGCCAAGAAATGGGGCGCGCCGCTCCTGAACCACCTGCTCTACGCCAGACGTCCGACTATCTTCCGAGGGGTGCGGGGTATGTGGAGCGGATTGGATTCGTCGGGTCTGGTCGATCCGAAGCTCGTCGCCCTCATC
>DATDKT010000259.1:0-5476 GCA_036519775.1 Rubrobacteraceae bacterium | reverse complement strand
TCGCAGACCGGTATGCCGCTACTGGTGAACCTCAGTTCGGGGTCCCTGGTAAGGTTGCCGGCGAGTACCACCCGGTTAAAGCTGACCACGTTCACAGCCTCCTCTTCTCTTTCCCTTCTTGCCTAGTTTACCGGAACCTTCCCGCTTCTCAAAGGGTCAAATCCGGGCTCAGCCGCCCTTCGTGGTTGCGCCATCTTCTACGCTATCGTCCCGAATCGTCACGACCACGTCCCCGTGCTCATCGTTGCGAAAGACCTCGGCGCCCGCTTTTCGGAGGCGTTCGAGCGTTTGAGGGGTGGGGTAACCGTAAGAGTTGTCCGCCCCGCCTGGATGACGGCTATCTCCAGCTTGAAGCTGTTGAGGAACTACGGCGTCGAGGAGGTAGGTGTCGGAGCCGTGATACGTGACTTTGAGAACGGTCGAGATGAAGACGCCAACCAAGGATGGTGTACAGTAGCGAGTTCCTACAACCCTCGTTAAAAAGGCGAGGCGAACCACCCGAAGCTGCGAAAGAGCCTGAGGCGCTACCCCCAGGTCTTCTGGACGCCGGAGGGGTGGAACCTGGTCAAAACGTTCAACAAGAGCGGCCAGAGTTCTTTCTGCATCCCTCAAGCCCATTTGGTGACCACGAGACGTACTGGAGCTTCCGGGCTAACACGGCCAGTTGCAGAAGGTTTAGTACCCCTTGTCGTTCGTCTTGCCGACCTAGGCTAGGGTATCCCCAATCTTGCAGAAGTGCTTCGAGAGGAGGGCCTTGATGCCGTGAGGGATGTCCTGTGGGATGCTACCGGCTGGCATCGCGACAATTCTCCTCCTGCCTGGAGGAATCGAGCCACCGACGAGCAGAAGAGGATAGACTGGGGACGGCGGTGCGGATCGAGAAGATCATCTGCACGGTGCTGCGCGAGGCCCACGAGTGGTAGGTAGATTAGACGATGTACACTCTATCCGAGTGGCCGGATAGGTTCTACAAGAGCTACCCGGACTAAAATTCTAGGGCGACAGTTGCTCCCGAGGCAGCAGGGGTAAGATCGTTCAAAATAGCCTGCCCTCGTTCTCCTCGCCCAGGTGCCCGAGCAGCCACACTGCCTCGGCGGGAGGAGCCCTCTCCATCCACTCGTAGACCCTTTGCGTGCGGCTCGGCGGCACCACCACGTAACCGCCTTCGCCCCTCACGTCCAGCCCGGGTCCCGACCACCCGGCGCTGTTGCGAACCTCCTTCTCTGCAGTGTACCTGAAGAAGACGTACACACCGCCACCACCGGTGCGTGCTCTCGCCGTCCTCGGCAGCGGGCTGTGCTCGCGCTCGAGGGCGACCAGGCTCTCCGGACCGCCATCCCTCAGGTCGATGTCCAGGACCAGCAGACCGCTTCTCTCCCCCGTAGGAACACCTACATTGGCTGCGGGCCAGCGGCCCCACCAGGCCTTTATGCGGCGCATGTCTGTGGTGGCCTCCCAGAAGCCATTGTAGGTGAGCGGCCTCTTGCCGCCCGGCTCGCAGGGGAATACAGGTATGCCGCGCCTTGCGTAGGATAGCGCCGCCTTGAGCAGCATTGGGTTCGATAGGCGCCTTTTCTCTTCCAACCCTTGGCGATTCTACACGGCTGACATTGCCTCGGTGACGCCATCCCTACCCTCGGAAGGATCAAATCACGGAGGGTGTATCTTCGTGAATAAATTTAGAAGTTGGTTTATAGGCTTCTGAGAAGACTCGAGGAAAGCCCATACTCTCGGAGAAGGCCAAACACGAGGTTCGATAACCTACGACAGCTTCCTCTCCAAAATTTGCTCTGCCTCCCGGAGGACATGCGCTCTTCCGCAACCCCTACTACCTCAAGAAGGGTGCTGTGGCGATTCTCCCATACGGGCGTAAAGTGGTTTTAAGGCCTCAGGGACCAGTGGGTAGGGATTGGGTCACGGAAGGCATCGCGTTTGCCTGAAGGGCGTTTAACGATGCTCAAGGACCAGGACCAAGCCTACTGATTACCGCCAAGCCTCCTATAGCCGACCAATGATGGCTAGCATCGCCAGAGCAAAGAGTCGGGGACGGTTGCGTGGTTTAGGAGACTTCGTCCAAGGTCCTCTAAACCCGATGCAGCGGCACCCGTCGGAAAAGAGGGTTCTGCAATCCCGCGGCACCCTCCGTCCGGTTTAGAAGACCTTGGGAAGGGGAAGGTTTTCTAAGGTCCTCTAAACCGGTGCAGCAGGTTCCGGAGTACGAGTAGCAACCGGACAAAGATAGTTCTTATAGCTCGCCCGCGTCGAGGGCTAGGGGCGCGGACCCTCGCACCGGAAAACCCGTGGGTTGGTTTGTCGTGGGCAGGCGAGGTTCGTAGATGGTGTATTCAGGGAACGACCCACCGGTGGCACGGCCTTTGTGCGCGTGCCGCGGTTCGGGCTTGGCGGCGAAGTAGTATAGGGGGACGCACATGGCACGCTACACGATGCGGCAGCGGCTCGTCTCGATCGGCGAGGATTTCGACATCGCGGACGAGCACGGCAACCCGGTTTTTAGGGTCGACGGGGAGGTTATGCGCCTTCGCGATACCTTCGCGCTTGAGGATCTGCAAGGCCGCGAGGTGGCGACGATCCGCGAGAAGAAGCTCGCCCTGCGCGAGAGCATGAGTATCCTGCGCGCGGGCACCACCATCGCCACGGTCCGCAAGGCGCGGTTCACACCATTTCGCAACAAGTTCACGGTCGATGTGGAGGGAGGCCAGGACATCGTCGCCCAGGGAGACATCCTGCACCACGAGTACGAACTCCGGCGCGGAAACGACGCGGTCGCCCGCATATCGAAGCGCCGGTTCGCGTTGAGCGACACCTACGGCATCGAGACCGCCCCGGGCGAGGACGATGGCCTCATCCTCGCGGTCGCCGTCGCGATCGACGAGATGGCCCACGACGCGGACGGAGGAGACCACTGAGATGCGGCCGTCCGACGGCCGCCCTAGGCATCGCCTCGGTCTCCGAGCCCCTTACCTCCCGCTCTTCCCATCCCCTCGGACCTCCAACCCGTCCTCCTAAAAAGCCGTTCTGAGTGCCTCAGATTCTCAAAGGCCCAGGGGCCGTGGGAGCAAGCTCTGCGGCTTTAACAACCTTTGAGGGGGTTTTGAAGAGGTTTCGACCTCCAATCCGCTTATAGGGTCCCGAGAGGGGGTGTGCTTCTCACTCTACATACACACAGAGAGCATGCCCGATAGTGGATATCTACGTAGTTATACCTTCAGAAGAAGTAAGTACGAAAGGGGTGCCAGGCGGTGGGGAGAAGAGTGGCGCTCATGAACCCCACCGCCACCTAATATGTACGGTGATGCCTTACCACAAGTAAGTTACTAATATTTCAACCAGCGGCTGTTGAGTAGCGGAGGCTACTTCATACCTTTACATATTCCCTTTACAATTCCTTAACATCACGTCGTTCACCTGATCTCTTGCTTTTGGTATCGTGCGGCGCCAGAGCTTAGGCCAAGTCCTAGAAGGGGGTAGTACATTGAGACGTATGATGCTGGTTCTGATGATAGTTGCCGTTGTAGTAGCGACGGCAACGGCCGCTGGCCCTGCGATGGCGCAGACCGAGGATAAGGCTGCAGCAAGGGCCGCTAAGAAGGCCGATAGGCAGGCCGCTAGGGCCGCTAAGAAGGCGCAGAAGGCAGCGCCGGCTGATGCCAGTGCGAAGAAGGCGTTGCCGGCTACTGGAGGCATCCCTGCTGGCACCGTTGCGCTTTTGGGCACCGGCGCCCTGATTGTCGGGGGTGGGCTTGTGGTTCGCAGGGCCGTTCGACGCTAATCGACAGGCAAGGAACCGTTGGCTAGGGCCGGGTGGTGGAATCTGGTCCGACCCCGACTACTGCCTTACGGAGCGCTGCTTCCCAACCCAAAGCCCCTAACCCGTGCTACTTCGAACCTCGAAGCTACCTCCTTACTCGCGGTTATGGATCGCTTCACCGGTGGTACCAGGGGTAGAAGAAGCGTGCGCCGTCCTGTAGACGCTTCCTTTTAAAGGACTTGCGCCTAGAGAGCTAGGGGGGCGGGTTGTCTTCTAGTTATCGGAAGCTCCAAGGGCTTCAGAGAACAAGCGAGAGCCAGGGCTACTACACTCCAACTCTCCTTGTCTTACCGGCTGCCCTACTGCTTTACGCATCAGGACTTGGCTATACATCATCAGGGCTTGGCTAAGTCCTGCTACTCTTCGTTCTCGCGCCCGCCCAGTTCCCTGTCGAGCAAGAAGAGCGCTTCGCTCTTGTCGCCGACCATCTTTAGCGTTTCCATCACGTCTCCTACGTTCTTCTCTTCCTCGACCTGTTCCGTAACGAACCACTGTAGGAAAGCCTGGCTCGCGTAATCCTCCTCCCTGACCGCCAGTCCGTAGAGATCGTTTATCTGCATCGTAACCTTTTGCTCCTGATCCAGCGCCTGCTCGAAGACCTCTAGGGGCGAGCCGAATTCGTTGACTGGTTGGTCTATGGCTTCAAGCATCACGCGGCCACCTCGGTCTTGGATGAAGTCGTAGAATTTCAGTGCGTGCTCTGTCTCCTCTCGAAACTGCACTCGCATCCAGTGTGCGAAGCCCGGAAGATTTACCGACTCACAGTAGGCCGACATCGACAGATATTGGTAGGCAGAATAGAGCTCGTTCTTAATCTGCTCGTTCATCGCCTCCTGGATTGTCTTACTGAGCATAGCGTTTACCCCTTGATGATTCGTGCTCGCTTCGTGATCTTCCACTATAGCATCAAGGGTCGGCTTCGCTAACTCCGCTCGACCCCAGCCCAAGAGGCTTGTGCCTACCCTAGGGGACTGGTTGCCTCTATGCTCAAAAGCTGCTGGATTCTTTCCTTTCCGCCGCCAACCCTTCCCCTAGTGCGGTCGAAAGGAGTCTGAAGCCAGCGCAGATGTATTCACCCCGGTGGCTGTACTTTTCTCAATTAAATAAGAGACCGTTCTAGCTATCATGGAGAGGCAAGGGAAATGCCTTGGTTAAGGGCAAAAGCTCTAGTGGGTACCTCACAGAGCGTCTTATGGGGGCACAAAACTCGTCCCCCGGCCCTCCGAGCCAAGCCCCCTGAGAGCGCTTTGAAGCGCCTGCAAATCCTCAAGGGGAAAAGGGTTCGCTGACATTAGCTCTGCGGCTGTAAAGGCCTGTGAGGGGGCTCTGACGAGGTTCGCACCTCCAATCCGCTAACGGGGCCAAAAGGTGTGTGCTTATCAATCTACACACGATCCTGGACATGAGTTTCCGATAAGACCTTACTCTCGGCAGCTCAGTGAATAGAGGAAGCCCACCCCCCTTAGCTCAAGTCCCGTAACTAGGTGTTAACTGGATCACTCTATATGCCTTGTACATATACCCAACGGTGTTATGGTCTTACGGTCATTGTTTAACTTTTTGGGCGGGCCACCCACCGTGGGTTGTCGAGCGCTCATGATTTTTTAGGAGGTACGTATTGCGACGCATAATGTTGGCAGTTTCGCT
>DATDKT010000258.1:0-6101 GCA_036519775.1 Rubrobacteraceae bacterium | reverse complement strand
GGGCGTGAGGGTCTTCGCCACCCACGACCCTTCCGAGGAGGATTTCGAGGGCTACTTGCACAAGACACTCGAGACCGGGCCCGACCTGATCGTCGACGACGGCGCCGAGCTCGTGGGACGTCTGATCGAACACCACCCCGACCTGGTTGGCACCGTCCTTGGAGCCTCCGAGGAGACCACCACGGGCGTGCTGAAGCTAAGAGCCATGACTGCCGAGGAGATACTACCCTTCCCCGTTCTGGCCGTTAACGACGCCAAGATGAAGCACCTCTTCGACAACCGCTATGGTACGGGCCACTCCTCCATCGTCGCCTTGCTCTCGAATACCAACCTCTTCATCTCGGGCAAGGCGGTCGTGGTGATGGGCTTCGGCTGGGTGGGACGCGGCCTTGCCAAGTACGCCGACGGTATGGGCGCCCGCGTCATCGTGTGCGAGCCTGACCCCGTAAAGTTGCTGGAGGCATACTCCGAAGGCTACGAGGTGATGAACTCGCTACAGGCCGCTGAGGTGGGGGACGTGTTCCTGACGGGCACGGGCAACCTCAAGGTGCTCGGAATAGAGCACTTCGCGCGGATGAAGGATGGCGCACTTCTCGCGAACGCCGGACACTACGACCACGAGTTCGATCTCGCCGCCCTGCGCGAGACGGCGGCGGGCTCACGCGAGGTTCGGCGCAACATTACCGAATACGAGCTCCCTGACGGAAGGCGGCTGCACGTCCTGGCCCGCGGGCGGCTGGTCAATATCGCCGCCGCAGACGGGCATCCGGTCGAGATCATGGACCTCACCTTCGCGGTGCAGGCGCTCGCGGCACACCACCTCGCCAGCCACGCAGCAGATATGGCGCCGGGCATCCAACCTATCCCCGAGGCGATAGACGACCTCGTCGCCCGCGCCAAGCTGGCCGCCCTCGGCGTAGAACCCGAGACCCTGACAGAGGAGCAGATCTCCTACCAGCAGAGCTGGCGGTAGGACGGCAGTATCCGAAGCATGAGGACGATAACTATCCGGTACACGGCCTTCCGGGAGTGCCCCAACTGCGAAGGGCGGGGGGACGATGGCGCCTCCTGGCGGCCTGCGAAGTGCAGGCGGTGCATGGGAAGGGGCAGGCTCGTGACCGGCGTCGAGCTCGAGGACTCCGTCGAGGGAGTTCTGCCACGCTCGCGCTACGATTTCAACGCCCTGGGCGAGGTCTACCTGCTCGACTTCGACGAGGATGAGGAGCTCGAGGTCGTGCGGCCTAGCGGCTCCTGGGGTTGACGTTGGCCATCATTCGCAAGCCTTGCGCCAGGGCGGCGGAGATCCCAACCCCGAGGATGTCGAAGGTGGTCCAGTCGAGGTAAGAGGGACGTCCGACGCTCCCGAACTTGTCGGCGTAGCCTGCCGGGTCGTCGACGGCTGCCCACACGTAGGCTAAAGGATAGAGCGCCCACTCAGCGGATGTGGCCGCTGTGGCCATAACGATGGCGGCAAGAACCCCGGGCCACCCACCACGGAACGCGAGCAGGACCCCGAGTGCGATGTAGACGAACAGGCGCGTGGCCTGGATCAGCTCCTCGCGGCCAAGGTCTTTGTAGACGCTTCTCCAGGAGAAGATCTCTGACCCGAACCCGAAGATCGTGGCAGCCACGGTGCACGCCAGGGTCAGCGCGATCAGGGATCCCAAACTCTGCTTCATAGAAAGGATTATATTGGTCGCGTTACTGCAGCGCCGCGAGTACGACCTTCGCCGGGAGCCGGTCCTTGAAAGGCACGACGCCTCCTTCCACCGCCTCTGAGAGGGCCTCCTGCGAGGCGCCGAGCCTCTCTGAGGCGGCGACGAGCACGCGGTGGCCCTGCTTCCCAGCCTCCCTGAGCAGGCCTACGCGCTCGACGAGGTTGCGCTCGGACCAGAATCCGAGGATCTCGAGTTGGACCATCTCCCCAGTGCCCGTGTGGCGCAGTGTAAAGTCTGGGACGAGCGCCGCTTTCCGCTCGGGGAAGGGCAGCACATCGCCTCCCCGTTCGAGCTCCCAGCCGCCCGTATCCTTCGCGCGTGCCCAGGCCCGGACGAACGCCCCGCGGACATCGTCGGCCTCGCGCTCGTTTTTCGGCCCCAGGTAGTGACTCTCCAGTCCTGACGTCTCTGAATCCAGCTCGAGAACTGTGTCCCTGCCCTTCCACTCTACGTTTGCCGACAGTTTCCAGGGGGACGTCATCAGTAGGCCGGGGAGGAACTTCGCCAGGCGCAGCCCGTACTTGCGGGTACCACCGAAGATCGAGAGCGGGCCGTCGAGGTGGAGCCGGTGGCCCTGGGCGAGCGGTTCTAGGTCGTAGATCAAACCAAGGAGTTTTACGTAATGGAACACGAGCCTTGCGTCTGCAGCTTTACCAAGTTCGACGACAAGATCCCGCGCCGAGTAGAGCACCCCTTGTACCTGGGCGACGTTGTAGCGACGGACGAGATCTCCCGGCGAGGGCCGGTCGAAGTCGCCGAGTAGTTGGGCACCCTGCCTGTCCGCGTACATCGAGGCGGCCGGGTCTTCGACTCCGGTCTCTACTGCGACCTGCAAGAGCACGTCCCCGCGTGTCGGGACCTCGAGCAGACCCGGCTCCGCAGCCGGTGGTTCGGGCAGGGACGCAGCGAGCTCGAAGACCCGGGTGCGAAGCGTGTAAGGGTCGGCCTCGGTCGGGGCGGTCCAACTCGCCCGCTCCTCGAGAAGCTTCGAGAGGGCGCGTACGATCTTGAATCCCCTGCGGGAGTCGAGGCCTGGACCGAGACCCTCCTCCCGAACCGTCAGCTCCCGCTCCAGGCGGGATCTCGTTAGCCCGACGTGGGCGGCGTAGAGGTCGCAGAGTTCCTCAGCGACAGCGAGGGCGCGCCGATCGTCCGGTGAGAGCTTGTGTGGGATGAGCTTGCCGCGGTACAAGCGGGCCATGACGTGCTCGCTGCGGAGCATTAGAGGACGGCCTCCTTGCGGCGGCGGGCCGTAAACTCTTCGCCGGTCTGGGCCGTGACGAGCTCGTAGAGGATTGCCTGTTTGCCTTCTCGTGGGCGGAGGATACGGCCAAGACGCTGGACGTATTCGCGACGGGATGCGCTGCCGGCGAGTATGACGGCGACCCCGGCGTCGGGAACGTCGACCCCTTCGTTCAGGACGTCGGAGGCTATAACGGCCCTGTAGCGCCCCTCCCGAAAGCGGTCAAGTATCTCCTTGCGTTCGCGGGCTGGCGTCTCGTAGGTTACGCCTGGTAGGAGGAACCTTCTGCTGAGTGCATAGACCTCATCGACGCTCTTGGTGAAGACTATGACGCGGTCGTCCCAGTGTCTCCTGAGGAGCGTCTCCAGCGTCGCGCCCTTCCGCATTGCGCCCTCCCTGATCTCACGCCGCTGCCGCGCCGCGAGCAACGCCTCCCTCCCCCCCGAATGGCTCGTGGAGGCGACCATGATAAAGCGCTGCCAGTCCTCGGGCGAGCGCATCGGTAGACGGTGCTTCTCCAGGAAGTCCCTGTAGACGGCCTCGGCCTGGGCATAATCGAAGCGTTCCTGGGCCGTGAGCTCGATGGGTATGCGCACCAGCTCGAAGGGGGCCAGGTAAGTCCCGGCGAGATCCTCGGGCGAGCGCCTATAGACGACGGGCCCCACAAGCTCGGGGAGCAGCAGGTGCCCCCCGTCGGGCCTCTCCGGCGTGGCTGTGAGGCCGAGGGCGTAGGGCGCGAGGAGCATCTTCGCGATGATCGCGTTCTTCGGGGCAGGCAAGTGGTGCACCTCGTCGTAGACGACGAGCGCGAAGCGGTCTCCGTAGCGCTCGGCGTGGATGTAGGCCGAGTCGTACGTGGTCACGGTGAGGGGTGTGATCTCGTGGTAGCCGCCGCCGAGCAGCCCGATCGTGACCGAGCCACCGAAGGCATCCTGCAAAACGGAGTACCATTGCTTGAGCAGCGCGAGGGTCGGAACGACGACGAGCGTGCTCCGCCCGACGCGCTCCATCGCGCTTACGGCCACGGCCGTCTTCCCAGCACCGGTAGGCAGGACGACCACGCCCCTGAGCCCCCCCCTCCGCCAGGCGCCGAGTGCCTCCTTCTGGTATGGGCGGGGCTCCATGGCAACGCGGGACTCCAGCGGGATCTTCTCGAACGCCGAGGCCCTGTCCACATGCGGTACGTCCTCGGCCCGCAGGCTGAGAACGGTCTCGCGGTAGGCGCTTGCGGGGGCCCGCCACTGGCGGGTCCTTCCGTCCCAGACGAAAGGCTCGGGTAGCCCGGAGGAAGCCCCGGTCGCGACGAGGGTGCCGGCTTCGTAGAACAACTCGATCACGCTCCATACAGCATAACCGAGACTTCTTCCGCTCTCAGCGATAAACTGCCCGAACCGTGATAGTTGGCAGGTCTTGAGACGGATAAAGAGACATCTCGAGGCGCGGAACATGCTCCGCGTCGCGCTCCCGTTGACGTTACTACTCTTTATCCTGGCGGGATGCGGCAGCGCTTTCATGGAAGGCCGTTCGTCTGCTAGTAACAACCAGGATTCCTCCGGAGATCGCGAGAATAAAGTAGCGTCCACAGTGTCGGGGATGAGCGTTAGGGACATGGTGGGGCAGATGTTCCTCGTCAGCGTGGGCGGCACGCAGCCCGACTACTACATCGAGAAGATGGTGCGAAAGCGGAACATCGGCGGTGTGATCCTCTTCGGCTACAACATGAAGAGCGAGGAGCAGGTCGAGTCTCTGACCGGCCGGCTCCAACAGCTCGCCATGAAGACGGAACCCGCGGTGCCGCTCTTCGTCGCCGTCGACCAGGAGGGGGGAGACATCGCCTCAGCCCCCTGGGTCGCGCCGCAGCCGGCGGCGGCCGAGGTTGGGAGCCGCGGAGATCCGGAGGAGGCCCGCGCCATTGCCGCTACGATGGGCCGCCAGCTCCTGCGGGCCGGTATCAACACGGACTTTGCGCCCGTTGTCGACACTGGCTTCGGGGCGGCCATCGGCAACCGCTCCTATGGGGAGGACCCCGAGCTTGTGGCCAGGATGGGGGAGGCGGCCGTCGAGGGCTTCGAGGAGGCCGGCGTAGTCTCGGCGGCCAAGCACTTCCCCAACCACGGGCCGGCGACTTCAGACTCGCACGTGAGCCTGCCCGTCATAAGGCACGATGCAAAGACCCTTCAGTCCTACGACCTGCCGCCTTTCGAGGCCGCCATCGAGGCGGGGGTGCCCATGGTGATGGTCGGGCACCTCGTCTACCCGGCCATCGACTCCCACAATCCTGCAAGCCTCTCCAGAGATGCCATAAGCATGTTGCGCAGAGATCTCGGCTTTGACGGAGTGGTCGTCACCGATGACCTGGCGATGGCCGGTGCGAAAAGTAGAGGAACTCCGGCCGCGGTCGAGGCTGTCGAGGCGGGGGCTGATCTGCTCGTAATCTCCAGTCCGCAGCAGCAGGCCGACGCTTACGATGCCGTGGTGGACGCCGTCGAGTCAAGGGAGATCCCGAGATCCCGGATCAAGAAGTCCGTCGGGCGCCTGCTCAGCCTCAAGGAGAGATACCACTTGCGCGGGGTGGGCCGGCATTAGGTAGAATACGACCAGGTACAGGGGTAGAAGAGCCCGAAAGACAAAGTGGGAATCCTGGACGACGGGCCCGTTCGGGAGAACGGAAGGAGGAAGTGGGATGGCTGAAGTAACGTTGGAGGAGGTAACCAAAGTCTTCGGCGAGGACGTGGTCGCCGTCGACAAGATGAGTCTGGATATCCCGGACGGGGAGTTCGTCGTCTTCGTCGGGCCTTCCGGTTGCGGCAAGTCCACCGCCCTGCGTATGATCGCGGGCCTAGAGGACATAAGCGGGGGCAAAGTCTTTATAGGGGATCAGGTCGTAAACGACCTTCCGCCGCGCCAGCGCGACATAGCCATGGTCTTCCAGAATTACGCCCTCTACCCGCACATGAACGTGCGCGAGAACATGGGATTCGCCCTCAAGCTCAGGAAGTTGGACAAGTCGGAGATCTCGCGCAGGGTGGAAGAGGCCGCAAGGATTCTCTCCATCGAGCGTTTCCTAGAGAGAAAGCCCAAGGCGCTCTCGGGTGGCCAGAGGCAGCGGGTGGCATTGGGGCGGGCCATAGTGCGCGAGC
>DATDKT010000257.1:0-13531 GCA_036519775.1 Rubrobacteraceae bacterium | reverse complement strand
GGCATTATCTCGGAAGGCGAGGCAGAGGCTTTGGTCGAGGAGGTCCGGACTCACATGGAGGAGATTCGGAACAACCCCGACAACGAGGAGATAGCAGAGGAGGACCTGACAACCGACGAGCCGTACACGCCGCTGGTGGAGGTCCCGGAGACGGCTGTCTCCGCTAAGAGGCTGACCGAGCTCAATGAGGCGCTTCTGGAGCGCCCCGAAGGCTTCCATGCTAACGAGAAGCTCGAGCGGCTCTTTCAGAAGAACCGCGGCGAATTGGACAACATAGACTGGGCGCACGCTGAGGCGCTCGCCTTCGCCTCGCTGCTGGAGGACGGCGTACCGATCCGGCTTACGGGCCAGGACACCGAGCGCGGCACCTTCTCGCAGCGCCACTCGGTTCTGCACGACGAGGAGACGGGCGAGGCCTATGTGCCGCTACAGAACATACCGCAGGCCAAAGCCTCTTTCGACGCCCACAACAGCCCGCTCTCAGAGATCGCGGTCATGGGCTTCGAGTTCGGCTACACGCTGAACGCCAGGGAGACGCTCGTCTTGTGGGAGGCCCAGTACGGGGACTTCGCGAACGTCGGACAGCCGATGATCGACCAGTTTATAGTCTCGGGTCAGGCCAAGTGGGGCCAGACCTCGGGGCTGGTCATGCTGCTGCCGCACGGCTACGAGGGCCAGGGCCCCGAGCACTCCAGCGCGCGTCTGGAGCGCTTCCTGCAGCTCGCGGCGCACGATAACGTCCGGATCGCTAACTGTACGACGGCCGCCCAGTACTTCCACCTCCTCCGTGCTCAGGCCGCACTCAAGGACCACCAGCGGCCCCTTATAATCATGACGCCGAAGAGCCTCCTCCGGCATCCTCTGGCTACCTCGAAGCTGGAGGAGCTTACGGAGGGCAAGTTCCGTCCCGTGCTGGACAACGAGGAGATGAGCGCCGAGGGGCGAGCCGAGTCGGTCGAGCGGCTCATGTTGTGCTCCGGCAAGATCTACACGGAGCTCATCGCAAGCGAGGCGCGGGAGGAGGACGACACAACCGCCATCGCGCGCGTCGAGCTTCTGTACCCGTTCCCAGAGGAGGACATTAGGGCGATCTTGGACGGTTATCCTAACCTCCAGGAGATCGTGTGGACCCAGGAGGAGCCGGAGAATATGGGGGCGTGGACGTATATGGAGCCGCGTCTGAGGGAGCTCGTCGACGAGCAACTCCCCATCCGGTACGTCGGCAAGCCGGCTCGGCCGAGCCCGGCGCAGGGGTCGGCGGCGTTCCACAAGAGGGAGCACGCCAGTATAGTTCGGGCGGCCTTCAAAGGTGCGGAAGAGACGGAAGAAGTCAAAGAACGCGAGGTGGAACGTGCCGGTTGAGATTCACGTCCCGGAGCTTGGGGAGTCGGTTACCGAAGCGACGGTCGGGAAGTGGCTTAAGAACGAAGGGGACCAGGTAACATACGGCGAACCGGTCGTCGAGCTCGAGACCGACAAGGTCAACTTCGAGGTCGAGGCCGAGCAGGACGGCGTGCTGGAGAGCATAGCCGTGAGCGAGGGCGAGGACGTCGGCGTGGGCGACGTAATCGGCACCATAAGCGAAGGCTCGGCCGACGGCGCCACCCCGCAAGTAGAGACAGAGAAGGAGGAGGCCGAAGAGGCCGAGGCCGGAGAGGCCGAGGGGCGGGAAGAGAAGGTCGCCCCCGAGGCCCAGGAGACCGAAGCCGAGCAGGCCGAGTTCGACGAGGCCGATGGACACCGCGAAGATGGAGGAGGCCGCGCCTCGCCGACGGTCAGGAGGCTCGCCCGGGAGTACGGTATAGACCTCGCAGAGGTGTCGGGCTCGGGCCGCGGCGGTCGCGTGACCAAGGACGACGTGGAGCGCCTGATCCGGGATCAGGACCGCGGGGGTGGCCAGCAGACCGAGGCCCCCGGGCGGCAGCCCGAGCGGCAGCCCGGGAGGGACGGCCAGGAGGAGGCACCGGCCCCTGCCGCCGAAAACGGCCGCGCAGCTTTAGAGGAACGCATCCGGCTCTCGCGCCGCCGCCAGACCATCGCGAGCAGGCTCGTCGAGGCCCAGCAGACGGCGGCGATGCTCACTACCTTCAACGAGTCGGACATGAGCGCCGTGATGGAGCTGAGGAACCGCCGCAAGGAAGAGTTCCAAGAGCGCCACGAGGTCAGGCTCGGCTTCATGTCCTTCTTCACCAAGGCGGCGATAGGGGCCTTGAAGACGTTCCCCAAGGTCAACGCCGAGCTGCAGGACACCGAGCTCGTCCTCAAGCACTACTACGATATAGGTGTTGCGGTGAATACCGAGCAAGGGCTCGTAGTTCCGGTGGTGCGCGACGCGGACAAAAAGAGCTTCGCCGACATAGAGCGCGACATAATGGAGCTAGGCCAGAAGGCGCGCGAGGGCACCTTGAGCATCGAGGAGCTACAGGGCGGCACGTTCACCATAACCAACGGCGGCATCTTCGGCTCCCTGAACTCGACGCCTATCTTGAACATACCGCAGGTGGCTATTTTGGGGATGCACAAGATCCAGGAGAGGCCCATGGTCGTGGACGGCGAGATAAAGGTCCGGCCCATGATGTACCTCGCCCTCTCCTACGACCACCGTATCGTGGACGGCGCCGACGCCGTACAATTCCTCGTCCGCATAAAAGAGCTCATCGAGGACCCGGAGTCGCTCTTGCTGGAGGGTTAGAGACTTACTTCTTCCGACCCGGGAGAGCGTTCTCCTCGGAGGGCCTCTCCTGCGTCTTTTTGCTGCGGAGATCTCTGCTGCCCCTTTTCATACCGAAAGCATAACAAACTGGTTGTGGTTTCCCGATGTCTTGCGAGAGAAGGTAGCTTATCGTACTCTAGCCCTTCCGGTAGGTAGACGTGCAAGGCGTGTAGAGAGTAGGGTAAGTGAGCGAGAACGAGCTGGTAGAACGGCTGCTCTCCGGTGACCGGCGGGCGCTGGCGCGGATCATCTCGAAGATCGAGGGTGAGGACCCGGAGGTTCCGGGCGTGATCTCCGAACTCTATCCGCACACCGGCGAGGCCATCACCGTAGGCTTTACCGGTCCGCCCGGCGTGGGAAAGAGTAGCATTATCGCTAGGCTCATAGAGCTCTACCGCGAAGAAGACAAGAAGGTTGGGATAGTCTCCGTGGACCCTTCCAGCCCATTTACGAAGGGTGCGATCCTGGGCGACCGCATTCGCCTTTCGGACCACTTCCTCGACAAAAACGTCTTTATCCGCTCGATGGGGAGCCGGGGGCATCTAGGTGGTCTCGCCGGCGCGTCGAGGCTCGCGGCGATGGCGATGGAGGCCTACGGGATGGACGTGGTGCTCTACGAGACGGTCGGCGTGGGGCAGGGAGAGGTCGAGGTCGCCTCGGCGGCGGATACCGTGGTGCTGGCCCTGCAGCCGGGGGCGGGGGACTCGGTGCAGGCCTTAAAGGCGGGGGTCATGGAGATCGCGGACATCATCTGCATGAACAAGGCCGACCACCCGCAGGCCAAGAACGCCGCCTCGGAGGTGCGCTCGATACTCCAGATCGGGCACGAGCTGGACCCCGACGCTCCGACACCTCCCATAGTCATGACGCGCGGAGACCACGGCGAGGGCGTCGAGGAGCTTAAAGAGAAGATCGGGGAGCACCGGGAGTTCCTCCAGGAGGCTGGCAGGATGAAGGAGCGCCACCTCGCGTCGATAAGGGAGTTCATCCTCTCCTGGGCCACGAACAAGATGGAGAAGGAGATACAGGACCGCCTCAGCAAAGAGGACGCCGAGCTCATGGAGAAGGTTCGCAGGCGGGAGCTCGATCCCATCTCCGCCGCCGAGACGCTCTACAGAGAGGTCTAGAGTGTGTTTCAAAGCCCTCGTCCACGGCGCCCCTCGGAAGCGCCCCGCCTTTGGAGCGAGGACGATGCCCTGTGATGAGGACGAATCTCCTCCGAATCTCTGCTGGCTGCTGCCTACTTATAGTAGATAGCTCACTGATGGTAGATAGCTATATACTACGACGTTAGAAACGTTGCTAGGGCTCTTCGCGTTGGGGAAGGAGGAGAGATCTCGTGGACCTCAAGGGTGCTGAGGCCGGGCATGAGGCCCTGGGCCTGGACGAGGACGACCTGCTAAAGATCTACCACCACATGCTCCTGGCCAGGAGGGTGGACGAGCGGATGTGGGTCCTCAACCGCCAGGGTAAGGCAGCGTTCGTGGTCTCCTGCCAGGGCCAGGAGGCCGCTCAGGTGGGCGCGGCGTACAACCTCCGCCCCGGCCACGATTACCTCTACCCGTACTACCGGGACTCCGGGATAACCATGACTTTAGGCCAGACGGCCCGCGACCAGTTCCTTAGCCTCCTGGGCAAGAGAGAAGACCCAAACAGCGGCGGGCGCCAAATGCCGGGCCACTTCAGCAGCCACGATCTGAACATCGTGACCGCCTCGGCGCCGGTGGGTGTGCAGTACCCGCAGGCCACCGGTACTGCGCTCGCCTTCAAGATGCGTGGGGAGGACGGGGTGGTCTTGGTGTGCGGCGGCGAGGCCTCGACCAGCGGCGGCGACTGGCACGAGGCGATGAACTTCGCCGGCATCTACGACCTTCCGGTCATCTTTCTTATCGAGAACAACGTCTACGCCATCTCTGTTCGCTCGGAGATACAGGTCGCGGGCTCCATCGCCAAGCGGGCCGAGGGCTACGACTTCCCCGGCATCGAAGTAGACGGCAACGACGTGCTCGCTGTCTACGAGGCCGCGAAAGAGGCGTTCGAGCGGGCACACAGGGGCGCCGGTCCGACCCTCATAGAGGCCAAGACCTACCGCCTCACCGCCCACTCTTCCGACGACGACGACCGGCGCTATCGCGAGCGCGAAGAGATAGAGGAGTGGCGCCAGAAAGACCCCATCGTCCGCTTCGAGAAGTACCTCGAAGAGAACAGGCTCCTCGACGAGGAGAAAAAAGAAGAGGTTGCAGGCCGGATCAAGGCCGAAGTAGACGAGGCGGTCGAGTACGCAGAAAAAGCACCCTACGCCGACCCTGAGGAAGCACTAGAGCGGGTCTACGCGGAGGGTTAGTAATGGCTACGAAGAACCTTTTGCAGGCCATCCACGATGCGTTGGTCGAGGAGATGCGCGCCGACGACACCGTCATGATCATGGGCGAGGATGTGGGGAAGGCCGGCGGGGTCTTCCGGGTCACCGAGGGGCTCGCGGACGAGTTCGGATCCATGAGAGCGATGGACACGCCGCTGGCGGAGAGCTTGATCGTGGGCGCCGCCATTGGCCTCTCCGTGAACGGGATGCGCCCGGTCGCCGAGATACAGTTCGCCGACTTCATCCCCCCGGCCTTCGACCAGATCGTCAACGAGGCCGCCCGGTTCTACTACCGCTCCAACGGCACCTGGAACGTGCCGCTCACTATCCGTGCCCCTTACGGCGCGGTCCCCGGCGGCGCCCTCTACCACTCCCAGAGCGTCGAAGCATGGTTCTGCAACACCCCGGGCCTGAAAGTAGTCGCCCCTACCTTCCCCACCGACGCCAAGGGGATGCTGAAGAGCGCTATCCGGGACCCTAACCCGGTCCTCTTCTTAGAGCACAAAAGGACCTACCGGCTCATAAAAGAGGATGTCCCCGAAGACGACTACGCCGTGCCCCTCGGTGAAGCCAGGCTCCACCGTGAGGGGACGGACCTCACGGTCGTCTCCTACGGGCTAATGCTCTACCAGGTTCTGCAGGTCGCCGGGAAGCTCTCGGAGAAACACGGCATCGAGGCCGAGATCGTCGAGCCCAGGACGCTCTATCCTCTGGATAAGGAGACGATCCTCGACTCCGCCAGAAAGACCGGAAAGTTCCTCGCGATCTCGGAGGCGAACCTCACCGGATCGGTCTCGGGTGAGATCGCTGCGGTCGTCGCGCGGGAGGCCTTCGAGTGGCTCGACGGACCCGTCATGCGGCTCGGGGCGCCGGACGTCCCGGCGGCGGCCTTCGCCAAGCCGATGCTCGACTTCTTCGTTCCTAATGAGGAGAAGATAGAGGCAGCGATGCTGGAGCTTGCTCGTTACTAGCAGGAGGAGGGAGTCGTGGCGACACCGGTAACAATGCCTCAGCTCGGGGAGAGCGTGACGGAGGGGACGATAGCGCGGTGGCTCAAGGCCGAAGGGGACGAGGTCGAGAAGGACGAGCCCCTCGCCGAGGTAGATACCGACAAGGTCAGCGCCGAGCTGCCCTCGCCGATGGCCGGGAAGATCGAGAAGTTCCTCGTCTCCGAGGGGGCCACAGTGGACGTGGGGACCGAGATCGCGCTGGTCGCCGTCGCGGGAGAAGAGGACGAATCCCCCCTGGCTGCGGAAGTACGGCCGCGCGAGAGCGCGGCCAGCGAGGCCCCCACCGAAGAGCTACTCGCCACGGAGACCGAAGCTCAGCCGGTCTCCGAAGACGGTGCGAACCAGCACGCGGTCGCCGAGGCGCGCGACGGCGGCGATGGACGCGGGGAGGTTCGAGACGCGGAGACGCTGCGGCTGACGCGTTCCTCCCCGGTAGTCCGGCGGCTCGCCGACGAGCACGACGTAGACATAGAGGAGATCCCTGGCACAGGCATCGGCGGTCGGGTGACGAAGAAGGACATCGAGGGCTATATCGAGGAGCGTGAAGCCGCGCCGGCGACCGATAGCAAAGATGCTCTCGCCCGCCCCCAAGCAACGCCACAGCCGGAGCCCGCTCCGGAGCGCGAACGAGTGGAGATTTACGAGGGCGACCGGGTCGTGGAACTCACGAGCATCCGACGTGCTATCGCGGACCGGATGTACAGGAGCAAGCACGAGGCTCCTCACGCCTGGAGCATGGTCGAGGTGGACGTTACCGGTCTGGTGGCTCTGCGCGAGAGCCGTAAGGAGGAGTTCGCGGAGCGCGAGGGGATTAGGCTCACCTATCTGCCGTTCATCGTGAAGGCGGTGGTCGAGGGCCTTAAGGAGTATCCGGTTCTAAACTCCGTGTGGGACGGGGACAGAATAGTCGTGCGCAAACAGATAAACGTCGGGGTTGCGGTGGATCTGGAGGACGCCCTGATCGTGCCGGTCATCCCCGACGCCGACGAGCTGAACACTTTGGGCCTCGCCCGAAAGATAGATGACATCGTAAGGCGGGCTAGAAGCCGCCAACTCGGACCCGACGACGTCTCCGGCGGCACCTTCACCGTCAACAACCCAGGCGCACTGGGGAGCGTGGTCTCGGTCCCGATCATCAACCACCCGCAGGCGGCGATCCTTTCCGCCGAGGCCGTGATAAAACGTCCGGTGGTCGTGGACGACGCCATAGCTATACGCAGCATGATGAGCCTGGAGGTCTCCTTCGATCACCGCGTCCTCGACGGCGGAGCCGCGCTCCACTTCCTGGGCGCGGTCAAGCGGCGGCTGGAGGGTTACGCTCTGGAGAGCGAGCTAGGCTAGAGACTGCCGTTGGTACGAAACAGGAAGCCGACGACGATGCTGCCCTAGATTGTCTCCCTCCAGCGTCGTCGCTGGCCGTAGGGGTGACCAGTGTGGAGGCGCTCCATGGAGCTTATGGCGGCGATGCGTCCAAGGGCTAAGGTGTGTCGTGGATCGCGATGATCGCCCGTAGCTCCGTCACCTTATCGTGGCAGAACACGAGGTGCTCGTAGCGGAACTCTCCGACCTTCTCGAAGATCTGCACCTTCTACTCCATCCCGACCCCAGGGATCGCTGTGATTCTACTCCAACCAGAGACCTACGGCGAACTGCCCATACGTGCGTGTACAATGCCTTGTTATGCAGCGCGAAAGATTAGAAGAGAGCACCACCGCTGGGAAGATCCAGGGTCTCGCACGCTTGCGGGAGGAGGCAGCGCACCCGGCCTCCGAAGCGGCTGAGCAGCGCCAGAGGGAGAGGGGCAAGCTCACGGCGCGGGAGCGCATAGAGCTGCTACTGGACCCCGGCACTTTCGTGGAGCTGGACCGCTACCGGGTCCACCGCTCGTATAATTTCGGGCTGGAGAAGAACAGGCCCTTAGGCGACGGGGTCGTGGTGGGGTACGGAGAGGTCTCTGGCCGCAAGGTCTGCGTGTTCTCGCAGGACTTTACGGTCTTCGGGGGGTCTCTAGGCGAGGTGTACGCGCAGAAGATCTGCAAGGTCATGGACCTCGCTATCAGCACGGGCTGCCCCATAATCGGGATCAACGACTCCGGCGGGGCGAGGATACAAGAGGGTGTCGTCTCGCTCGCGGGGTACGCTGACATCTTTCACAGGAATGTTCTGGCCTCCGGGGTAGTGCCCCAGATCAGCGTTATTATGGGCCCTTGCGCCGGCGGGGCCGTCTACTCCCCGGCGATAACGGACTTTGTCTTCATGGTCGAGGAGACGAGCCACATGTTCATTACCGGCCCGGACGTAATAAAGAGCGTCACGGGCGAGGAGGTGACCCAGGAAGAGCTCGGCGGCGCCGGCACCCACAACACCACTAGCGGGGTCGCCCACTTCTCCTCCCCAGACGAGGAGACCTGTCTCGAGGACGTGCGCTACCTCCTCTCCTTCCTGCCGGAGAACAACCTGGAGAGCGCCCCTTACTACAGGCCGACCGACGACCCGGAGCGGATGGATGGAGGGCTGGCCTCACTCGTCCCGGACTCGGCCCAACGGCCCTACGACATGCGCCAAGCGATTGAGATAACCATGGACGATAAAGAGTTCTTCGAGGTGCAGGAGGGATGGGCACAGAACCTCGTCGTCGGCTTCGCCCGACTCGACGGGCACGCCGTGGGGGTGGTTGGGAACCAACCCTCGGTCCTAGCCGGTACGCTCGACATAGACGCGAGCGTGAAGGGGGCACGGTTCGTCCGCTTCTGCGACGCTTTCAACATACCGCTCGTCACGTTCGTGGACGTGCCGGGGTTTATGCCGGGGACGGATCAGGAGTTCGGTGGTATCATCCGCCACGGGGCGAAGCTCCTGTACGCTTTCTCCGAGGCAACGGTACCGAAAATGACGGTGATCACGCGCAAAGCGTACGGTGGAGCTTACGACGTCATGTGCTCCAAGCACATCGGGGGAGATGTGAACGTATCCTGGCCGACGGGTGAGATCGCGGTGATGGGCGCCAGGGCCGCCGTCAACATCATCTTCCGCCGTCAGATCGCCGAGGCTGAGGACCCCGAGGCGAAGCGCGAGGAGCTCATCGCCGGCTACGAGGAGCAGTTCAACAATCCGATGGTCGCCGCCGAGATGGGTTACATAGACGACGTAATAGACCCACGCGAGACGAGACCGTACTTGATAAAGGCGCTCTCCATGATCCGCACAAAACGCCCCGAGCGCCCGCTACGCAAACACGGAAACATTCCCCTTTGAGGATCGAGCCCGACCCGAACCTTGAAGAGATCGCAGCCATAATGGTCGCACTCGCGGTTTCCTCTAAAGGTAGTGAAGAGCCGGAGGAGGATGCAAACTTGTTCCGGAGCCGGTGGAGATTCGCGGGGCTGCTCGGGCACGCGCCGCCGCGAGAGATGAAGCTGGAGGGTTCTTTGTGGTCCTGCTCTAGCTGGGAGGGCATGGTCTAGTTGTTCGGGAAGGTTCTGGTAGCGAATCGCGGGGAGATAGCCGTCCGCATTATCCGCGCTCTCAGGGAGATAGAGGTTGCGAGTGTCGCGGTGTACTCGGACGCGGACCGGGAGTCTTTGCACGCGCGATTGGCCGATGAGGCGTACCATATCGGTCCCGCGCCGGCGACGGAGAGCTACCTGAACATCGAGAAGCTTGTAGGGGTTGCGGAGAGAGCTGGGGCGGAGGCGGTGCACCCGGGGTACGGATTTCTAGCGGAGAGCGCCCCTTGCGCGCGGGCGGTGGAGGAAGCCGGCCTCGTCTGGATCGGGCCGCACCCAGAGGCGATGGAGGCGATGGGGAGCAAGGTAGAGAGCCGGCGCATCATGGGGAAGGCAGGGGTCCCGATGACGCCGGGCACCAAAGATCCCGTAGAGTCCGCCGATGCTGTCTTCGGTTTTGCTGCGGAGCATGGTTACCCGGTGGCGGTAAAGGCTTCGGCGGGGGGTGGCGGGAAGGGCTTTGCCGTGGCGTCCGACGAGGAGGGGGCCACGGCGGCCTTCGAGCGGGCCAGGAGAGAGGGGGAGGCGTACTTCGGGGACGGTTCGGTGTATCTAGAGCAGTACCTGCCGGGGCCGCGGCACGTCGAGATCCAGGTAGTTCGCGACAAGCACGGGAACGCGGTGCATCTGGGGGAGAGGGATTGCTCGCTTCAGCGCCGGCACCAGAAGCTTCTTGAGGAATGCCCGAGCCCAGCCGTAGACTCTTCGATGCGGGAGGAGATGGGCCGGGCGGCAGTCGAGGCGGCCGAGGCGGTTGGCTACGACAACGTCGGCACGGTCGAGTTCCTGGTGCAAGACGACGAATTCTACTTTCTGGAGATGAACACGAGGGTGCAGGTCGAGCACCCGGTGACCGAGGAGGTCACTGGGATAGACATAGTGCAGACCGGCATCCGTATCGCCGCCGGAGAAAGACTGTCGTTCTCCCAGGAGGACGTCGCCTGGCGGGGGCATGCGATCGAGGTTCGCGTAAACGCTGAGGATGCCGCGAACGACTTCGTACCCAGCCCAGGGACCGTCACCGCTTATGAGGAGCCGGGTGGACCGGGCGTCCGGGTGGACTCCGCCTTGCGGGGACCGGGTGTGGTGCCAGAGTCCTACGACCCGCTCTTCGCCAAGCTCATCGTGCGCGGTGCGGACCGGGAAGACGCGCTGCGGCGCTTGCGGCGGGCGCTCGGGGAGTTCAGGATCGAGGGCATTGCCACTACCTTACCCTTTTTCGAAGCCATCCTCGACGACGACGTGTTCGTTAAAGGCAACTACACCACAGGGTTCGTCGCCGAGAGGCTCGGGGAGCTGAGGATAGAGGCGCACCAGGCAGGGCTTGAAGCCGGTGGGGGCCAGCTGCTCCCAAAGGAGGCCCGAGAGGTAGAGGTCGAGGTCAATGGTAAGCTCTTCCGGGTCAGGGTGTATGGGGATGAGGCCGGGGCGGGGAGCGTCGGCTCGGGGGGCGCGAGGGCGCCGGCGAGGCGTGGGAGGGAGCGGGAGAGGGGGACGGCCGTTGATGAGGGGACGGTAGCGGCGCCGATGCAGGGGACTATAGTGAAGGTTCTCGTGGAGGTGGGGCAGAAGGTCGCTGCCCACGAGGCGGTGTGCGTGCTGGAGGCGATGAAGATGGAGAGCGAGATCCGGCCTAAGAGGGCCGGTGTGGTCTCGGAGGTGCTGGTCGAGCCCGGTAAGACGGTCCGCTCGGGCGACCCTCTCGTCGTCCTGGAGTAGTCCCGGATCTCCCCCGCGCATGGTCGAGCACGCGGCAGACTTCGAATGGCGCGGCGAGGGCGAAGAAGCCGAGATCTCGCTCTACGCCCCCGACGAAGCCGTCGCCGAAGCTTCTTTCGAACGGGTCCTGCCGGCAACTCGTCTCCCAGGAGTCCTAGGTCCCGTCTACGCTGCCTCGTCGGGCGTCTCGCGAGGTTTCGGTTGGGTTGCGGCTTCGGAGACGCATGCGGCCCCGGGCCTCGTTAGCGCGCCGGAGTGGGGGCTACTGCTCGTCGCCGACGCGCCGGTCGAGAGCGTCGGGGCGCCCCCAGACGAGGCGCCGCACCTGATCGGACGCAGGCTCTCCGAGGTCGCGTTGCCGGATATCGGCGAGGCGGAGGTGCGCAGGCTCGTGGAGACCGGCGTGCCGTGGGCCGCCGAGAAGGGCTTGATCGAGGAGGAAGACCTCTCGCTCTTCGCCGTGAATGCCAGCGATGCCGATTCTCTGGGCCGGCGATCTCTGGCGGCAGGAGCGCGGGACTGGACGAGGAGCGGGCGGGTTCGCGCCCTGCGGGTGGCGAAGACCCTGGACTCCAAAGGAGCCGAAGCTCTGGGGCTCGAACCGGGGGCGCTCGCGTTAGTCGTCTCGGTGGGTGGCGAGGATCTGGGCCGGCTCGCCCTCACCTCCCACCGCGAGCGTATCTCCGCCGGGACTGAGGCGGGAGACTTCGGCGCCCCGGGCGACGTGCCAGCGGCGCCAGTAGATACCGGGGAAGCCCGGGACCTGATGGCCGCCGTGGCGGCCGCGGCGAACTATGCAGCCGGGCGCGCGGCACTCCTCGCCTACGCCCTCCGGAGAGCTTTGGTAGAGGCCGGGACGTTACACCTCCGGGCGGCCTGGGCGGTCGGGGGGCTCGGGGAGCGGGACGGATGGGTATTGCACCGCAACGGTCTGGCGGCGGTCGGAGCTGGGGAGACGCTCGCTGCCGGGCTGACCGTCGCCGCCGGGACAGGTGCTATGTTGGGAAGCGTTCCGCCCTTCGAGGCCCCGGAGGAGGATGGACGGTGGGCCTGGGAGGAGGCGGGTCTCCTCGAACGTTGGACGATCTTGGAGCCGTTAGGTAGCCGGTCGGGAGAGGTGGTGGGCTGAGCGGTGGACCTCTTGATGGTGCGTGACCGGGAGAGCGGCAGGTTCGTCTACGTCGAGCAGATGGAGCGTCGTCGCGGGGAGACGCCCTGGGGGTACGCCAGGCGCAGCTTCTGGCGGGAGGGCCAGATCCGGACCTCCTTCGACGGAGAGACGCTGGAGGTCATAGTAGGTTGGGGCATGAGCTCGATCGAGGAGTTCCTGCGAGCTTACCCGGAGTACGGGCCGGGAGACGCTGCGGGAAGCCGCTAGCCCGGACGGTAGGTATGAGCACGCCGGGCTTTCTCTGCCACGTCGACGCTTCCTCTTTCACCGCCTCCTACTTGAAGTCCTCCGGGGAGACCCGATTCATCCAGTCCTTGAACTTGTCAACAACCTCTTCCTCGGGGGCGTCCTCCATCGCCTCCTCGAAGACGACGGCGGCCTCTTCTATCACCTCGTCGGCAGCGTAGATGGTGGCGCCGGTGCGAACGGCGATTGCGATGGCGTCTGAAGGCCGGGAGTCTACCTCCACAGTGCGTCCGCCAATCTCCACGTGCAACGACGCGAAAAAGGTCGAGTCTCGAAGCTCGGTGACGGTTATGCGCTCCAGAGAGCCGCCGAGCTCGTTAACGAGGTTGACGGCGAGGTCGTGGGTCAGGGGCCGGCTAAACTCCTGGTTCTGGAGCCTCATCAAAATAGAGCGAGCCTCCGGTTGGCCGATCCAGATCGGCAAGTAGCGATTCTCGTCCTCGACCTTGAGGATTACTATCGGGCTGGAGCTGAAGAGATCCAGGTTGATCCCGTAAACGGACATCTTTGTGAAGCCGTTGGCGCTCACTGGCTATTTGCTCCTCTCAAGCTACGGAACCGCGGCGTTGGCACCGCAGGTCTCATACACCTCCCCGATTCTACTTTGCGCTCCCCGAGCCTTCAATCTCCTTCGAAGATGTTCGAGAGGGCGCCGCCTTGCGAGGGGGCCTTTCGTGTTATAAATTACCCCGATGAACTCCGCCGGAGACGATGGAGTCCCGATTAGGGCCTGTAGCTCAGCCGGTTAGAGCGCTTCTCTGATAAGGAAGAGGTCCCTGGTTCGAGTCCAGGCAGGCCCACTCT
>DATDKT010000256.1:0-4770 GCA_036519775.1 Rubrobacteraceae bacterium | reverse complement strand
ACCTCCCGCTCGCCGTGGTGTGCGCCCCGTCGGACGCTATGTCCTCGAGGGCGAGCCAGCCTTCGGTCACGCCCTTGGCCACGGCCGCGCCCCTGGAGCGGACCTCGATCTGAGCGTAGAAGTTGGCCAGGTGACCCATAGACGTGTCCTTCCCCTTTCTCGATGTTATTAGCGCAAATTGGGTGGGGGTCTGAACACCTTTCTTCCCTCCACCCGCTAGAGAAGAGGTGATAGGGAAATGAGGACAAGCGTCGTACTGTGAGCTTTTGGCCTAAGACCGAGGCAGAGCAGAAATGGAGAAAAAACACCTAAACATGAGTAGAAATACTCACTCGCCAGACCCTCTCAGCTAACGCCCAGCTAACGCCCGCATCCTATTTTGAATCCCGTAAGTAATAGGGCGCAGCCCCCAAAGGTGAGGAAGAGGGTGTCAGCAGAGAAAGGAGGTTACGCATGTAGAAGCACATCATTGTTGGTGTAGGTATCCGTAAGCGTAGAGTGCCATGATCGACGCGTGAGTACGGATAAAAAAACAAGAGAGAGGAAAAACCGCAATGAAACGATTGATCATTATGGCGGTCGGCGTTCTCTTGGCGTTGACGTTAGCCATGCCCATGGCCTTCGGGCAGGTCGGGACAGGCGCAACGGCGTCCGGACAAACCGGAAAGTTGGTTGCCTCATGGTGGCAATGGGCATTGGAAGAGCCGGCAGGTCAAACCCCTATAGAGGGCAGTTATGACGAAAGTGTTCCACCGGGAGACATACAATGCGATGGGACCAACTCAAGCGGGAAATGGTTCCTGGCCGGATCAACAAGTGGGGACCCGGTAGAGCGCACCTGCACCGCGCCGGCTGATACGCAGCTTTTCTTCCCCGTCTTCAATAACATATTCATCCTCTTCCCTGGGGAAACCGAGCAAGACGCGCGCGATTACCTTAATCCATGGATGGAGAGTGTGCTGAACGATCCCGCGTTCACAAGGAAAGTGACGGTCGACGGGAAGGCAGTCCCGAGCAAACGTATAGTTCGCGGGGATTCTAAGCTCTTCACCCTAGTGTTACCGGAAAATAACCTTGTCGGGTTAGCAGAGGGTGAGTGGCAGGCAGTGGGTACTGGGCTCTGGGTAACGCTGCCGGGCTTATCGGAGGGCAAACACACAATACACGTCGACATGAGTTCTGCGGAATTCTCGCAACACATCACTTACCACTTGACGGTGGAATAGTAAGCGAGCACTGTAATACAAGCAGAAAACTCAAGCGCGAAGGGCCGGGGTGCATTGACCCCGGCCCTTTCTACACGTTGTAGGAAACCGACAAGGCGCACTTCATCATGCTGGACAAAGTTAAGGTAGAGACGACTTCTATCGCCCTCATAGCACCGGCTGTGTTGTTTGACAAGTTCGTTTGTGAGGCTCAAAAGGTTCTCGACACGGTGTGGTGGAAGGGCGCTTGGGATGGCTCTGAGAGGCTATTCACCCGAGTGCCTAGAGCTCGACTTTAGCCATGTGAGAGCGAAAGGGGTAGCGTACGCTCGTCACCAGTCTCCGCTAAAAGTGGTGATCTCAAGGTGCGTACCCTACCTCCCAAGATGGTACAGGTGTTGGCCCCCTTTGCGCCACTTTTCTCAAAGCGCATCTGGCAACATGCCCAGCTGCTTTTGGTCGGCGAACGGTCAGCTCGGCCTTGCGCGCGATGGGCTTGGACCAACACAAGCGCTTCCATCGCTACCATCGGGTCTTGAGCCGCGCTAGGTGGTCGAGTCGGAAGGTGAGTCGCATTCTCCTTGGGTTGCTGGTGGAGGCGTTCGTGCCCGAAGGAGATCCTCTGGTCGTGGGCATTGACGAGACACTCGAGCGACGCCACGCCAAGAAGATCTCAACCAGGGGCGTCTACCGTGATCCGGCCCGTTCCACTCACGAAACCTTCGTGAAGAGCAGCGGCCTCAGATGGGTTTGCGTGATGCTGTTGGTGGAGGTTCCCTGGGCCTCTAGGGTTTGGGCTTTGCCTTTCCTTAGTGCCTTGGCTCCTTCCGAGCGCTATACCGCCAAGCGGGGCAAACGCCACAAGAAGATAACCGAGTGGGCCTGGCAGCTGCTCTTGCAGGTAAGGCGCTGGTACCCCAAGCGCGACATAGTAGCCGTCGCCGATCGTGCCTACGCCTCGCTCAAACTACTCAACCGCTGCCGGAGCTTGAGAAATCCGATCACCTTCATAACCCGCTTGGATGGTGCCCTCTATGGTTCCGGTGCTCCGTAAGGCTACACCGCAGGCTCCTCCTACTCTTTTCGGACAGTTTCAGAGAGACTGTATGAAGAGTGGACCTCGGGCGGTGTTCCAGTACTCTAGCATGCATGAGAAAAGCACACCCAACAGATCTCTCTGACGCCGAATGGACATACATCCAGCCTCACTTGCCCGCACCTAAAGGACATGGACGTCCCAGGACCCACGATCTTCGTGAGATCCTAAACGCCGTCTTCTACATCCTAAAGAGTGGTTGCCAGTGGCCCTTACTTCCTCATGACTTTCCTCGATGGCCTACCGTCTACCACTATTTCAGGCAATGGCGTATCGATGGCACCTGGGAGAGGATCAACCGGGCTATCGGCCAACGCCTTAGGGTTCGCTTGAAAAGAGATCCCCAGCCCAGTGCAGGAGTAGTGGATTCTCAATCGGTCAAGAGCACCACAGTAGGCGGAGAAGAGCGCGGTTACGATGGATACAGTCTCAGAAGGGGAATTCTCGGAAGTTTGACTTCCGTTTTACGGAGTTCTGCAAACTTGGCACGGCCCCGGACAGCACCCATAAGCGTCCCGGTCCACTATCCCATCCCTGCCGATAATACCCCTCGGAGGGCGATGCCCTTCTGCGGCGTCGTGACCCGTAGGAGCGTGGCCCCGTAGGACCGGGTCAAAAGGGCGGTCCTCGAGGGAGGATCTCGGTGTGGAAAGACGGCAGATCGCGACGGAGTACTGCTACGATAAAGGGCTTCGCTGTACGCTCCCGGTTGTGCTAGATTAGCAGCATGAGCGGGAGGGGACACGTCTCCGTGGGGGGCGAAGAGGAGGCGGTGCGCATCTGGCTGCTGGGTGGCTTTCGGGTTGCTTTAGGTGCTAGACCGATCGAGAAGGATGCCTGGCGCCTGCGGAAGGCCGCCGCCCTTATCAAGCTGCTCGCCCTAGCTCCCGGTCACCGCCTCCATAGAGAGCAGGTGATGGAAGCGCTCTGGCCAGATCTCGATAGGAAGGCGGCCTCCAACAGTCTGCGCAGTACCCTTCACACCGCCCGTAAGGTCCTCGACCCAGCCATGGGTTCTCGCTACCTGGCAAGCGAGGATGAGTCGCTGGTGATGTGTCCGAGGGGCGACCTATGGGTGGACGTCGACGCCTTCGAGCAAGCAGCGGCGACTGCCAGGGGCGCCAAGGAACCCGCGACCTATCGGGCGGCTTTGGACCTATACGGAGGCGATCTGCTTCCGGAAGACCGCTACGAGGAGTGGGCAGAGAATAGAAGCGAGGAGCTGCGGCAGCTGTACCTTGACCTGCTCGTCGAGCTCGCAGGGCTTCACGAGGAACGCGATGAGCATGGCCTAGCCATCGAGGCACTGCGAAAGGCAACAGCCAAGGAGCCCACCCTCGAGGAGGCGCATGTAGATCTTATGCGTCTTCACGCCATCTCAGGCCGGCCAGAGCGAGCTCTCGCCCAGTACGAACGACTCCGCAATGTCCTCTCCAGAGGGCTTGGTACGCAACCCGGAGCACCGAGTCGCCGGCTGCGCGACGAGATAGCCGCCGGGAGCCTTCCGATGACACCGTCTGTGGATCTCTCGCGGGAGGAAGAACGATCCGGTGTGGGCAAGCACAACCTGCCCGCCCCGAGGACCAGCTTCGTAGGTCGCGAGCGGGAGATGGTCGAGGTCAAGCGCATGCTCGCCATGACCAGGCTCCTTACCCTCACCGGGGCGGGCGGTTCGGGCAAGACGCGACTGGCCCTGGAGGTAGCCAGGGACCTTGTGAGTATCTACCCCGACGGGGTTTGGCTGGCGACGCTGGCGGAGCTCTCGGAGGGTGATCTGGTCCCTCAACCCGTAGCCACTGCCCTGCAGGTAGCAGAGCGTCCCGGCCAGCCGCTTACAGACACATTGGTTGAGGCCTTGGAAGACAAAGAGTTGCTCCTCGTGTTAGACAACTGCGAGCACCTCGTGGAGGCAGCAGCACGCCTGGTGGATACGCTTCTGGACTCGTGCCCGCATCTCGGGGTGCTCGCCACCAGCCGAGAGCCCCTTGGCATCACCGGTGAGGTCAATTGGGCGGTGCCTCTCCTCTCTTTACCGACCAAGGCGGATGAAGAATCTAACGGAGCGGCCACCATAGAGAGCCTCTTGCGCTCCGCAGCGGTCAGGCTCTTCGTGGATCGCGCTCGCCTGAGGCTGCCCGACTTCGAGCTTACCCAAGCAAACGCCAGCGCAGTAGCAAGGGTGTGCCGAAAACTCGACGGCATACCGCTTGCCATAGAGCTCGCCACAGCAAGGATGGGAGCTCTTGCGGTCGAGCAGGTCGCCCAGAGGCTAGATAGCTCACTAGACGTGCTAAGCGGCGCCAATCGGATGTCCGCACCGAGGCAACAGACCCTGAGGGCGACGATCGACTGGAGCCACAAGCTGCTCTCAGAGGCCGAGCAGACGTTCTTCAGGCGGCTTTCGGTGTTTGCCGGAGGTTGGACTCTGGAGGCTGCGGAGGCGGTGTGCTCTGGAGGCGGCGTTGAGGA
>DATDKT010000255.1:0-24554 GCA_036519775.1 Rubrobacteraceae bacterium | reverse complement strand
GATACACGATATCGACTAGCTTTCGGGAGTAAATGCGTGTCCCGGTCCTAGGTAGTGAGGCACAAAGTCCCAGATGGGATGTAACGCCCATCCTGCAGCAATCCAATACGGGGAGCCGCGCAGACCGAGCAAGCCCATAGCGCCCAAAACAACAGCGTGTACCACCTCTGCATAAAACCAAGGCACACTCGCACCTGCCCCAACGACAAAACCGACGTATACCCCAACTGCGATAAACAAGAAGATGACGAGCCAAGAACGCCCGTAGATGTCCCCGACGAAGCGTGATAGTAAGAATGCGATGAGTGCTATTACTATAGCGTTAATCGTTCCACCCACTAGAAAATAGACGATCATCGAAGAACTAGTCATAGCTCGTTAGCACGCTCCTTCGGACCTGCCAATATTTTACGAAGATTCCTCTTCGCGCCGCTTCTTAGCCCACCCCGCCATGCTACGTGCCCACCTTAGTCGCGGCAAGTTGGTTGAATGTTGGTTCAGAATCCCACCTGAACCAACATTACCCCTCAAAACCGAATTTTGGTGCAACGCTGGTAAGCGGACTTTCCGAGAAGACCTTAGCTCTCGGCAGCTTCGTGAATAGAGGCAATGTGCCCCCTATTAGGCCCAAGCGCTTCCTCGAAAACATACCTACGCTAATAGAGATCTCCAGTACCCCTCGATTGTGTCTATAATTGCGATGTAGAAACTTTACCCGCCGGGAAGCGGGGGAAAGGAGTTGGGGTGAGGGCGCTGGACTGTAGCTGTGGCCAGCATCTAGAGGCGGACAATGACGAGGAGTTATTCGAGAGGACTCGCAAACACGTGGATACAGATCATCCAGAGATGGAGCTTAGCGACGAGAAAGTGCGCCATATCGTGGATCGGGGGGCCTACGAGAAGTAGGGTTCGGTTAACCCACATGCTCTGCTAAAGTGTCGTCGAAAGGGAATAGGAAGGTGGCACAACCCTCTGATGAGAGGGCTGCTGCTTTTGGGCGAAACTTGCCTAGAGCACACTGCTGAACCGATACACAGCAAAGGAGGTCAGCGATGCTGTTGGTGCGAGACTGGATGACTGGGAATCTTGTGACGCTTTCGCCCGAGGCAAGCGTGGCCGAGGCTCTTACCCTCTGCCGAAAGCGGCGGATAAGGCACATACCGATCCTAGAGGAGGGACGGCTGGTAGGGATAGTTTCCGATCGTGATCTTAGGGACGCGAGCCCTGCTCTGGGTGACCCGGAGCGGGCGAGGACTCTGCAGGAGATACGGGTGGGAGACGTGATGAGCCGGGACGTAATCACGGTGGACCCGCAGGACTCTATAGAGAATGCTGCGCAGCAGATGTATGAACTGAAGATAGAAAGCCTGCCGGTGGTGACCGAGGGAGCCGTGGCGGTCGGGGGGTCGGCGGTAGGCGAGGAAGAGCTGTTGGGGATCGTCACGTCCTCGGACGTGATGCGGGCCCTGGTAACGCTCGCCGGGTTGCCCGAGCCCGGATGCCGGATCGAAGTCCGGGTGCCGAACAGGGAGGGGATCCTGGCCGAGGTAGCGGGCAAAATCCGGGACCTCGAGGTGGATATATTCGACGTCCTCTCCGATCCGGATCGAAGATCCGGCAGCCGCACCCTGGTATTCCAGCTGGCGACCGCAGAGCCTTCGAGCGTCATGCAGAGCCTTAAGAGGGCCGGTTACGAGGTCTCCTGGACCGCTTCTTAGAGCATGCCAGACGGTTCTGCAACAACACGTAGGTTCCCGACTAACCAAATCCCTACCTTTCGATTCAGTGCCTTGCTGAACGAGGAGGCTCCCGAGGTGGAGCTTGCGCTGGTGTAGGGGAAATCATCTTCGTGTTCTACTCGCCCCCTGAGTACGGGGCGCTCCACCGCACCCCCGGAGTTCCGGGGCTATCAGAACATGGGGTGGTCGTTCGCCGCGCTCTCAGGTACGGGCTGCAGAACATCCCAGTGCTCGACGATCTTGCCGTCCTCCAGGCGGAAGAAGTCCGCCGCGGCGGTGCCGCGGTCTTCGGGCGAGGTCTTTATCAGGCTGTGCGTCACGACCATGTCGCCCTCGGCGACGGCGCGCCTGATGTCGAGGCTCAACAGGGGGAACTGCTCCACGAAGCCTGTGACGAACTGGACGAACGCCTCGAAGCCGTCTGGTGCTTGGGGGTTGTGCTGGATGTAGTGCGGTCCGCCGTACTTTTCCACCGCCTCGGCGGGCTTCCTGTCGTTGAACGCCAGATTGTAGTAAGCGAGCACCATCTGCTTGTTCTTCTCGGTGCCGGTCATGGATCCTCCTTTGTGTGCGCCTTTCCGGCGCGAGCATGATGCCACTGCCCCAAGTCTGGTGCGAGCTTCCGAGAACCCCGTATACCGGAAGCCCGGTTCCCCAGAAGAACCCCTCTCGACAGCTCGGTGAATAGAGGCAACGGCAACTACCTAGCGCGCTAGGTGCACAATCTAGTGCATAAAGGCCAGGCGCCTAGAGTAGAGGAGATCTAGCCCCTGGCGTTGTAAGGATGGTGCAGTGCCAGGAACTGCACAAAGTAATGTTAAGTAATGTTGGTTGCAATAATGTGCTATACTTTGTAGCAGGAGTAGCAGAAGCAACAATCGCTCAGGGATGGGCGCTAAGGAATTGATCCGGTGAGCGCACTATATTGTTCGTGCGAGCAAGCACAGAAGGCCAAGATACAAGCCAGGGAAGCCGTAGTGCTCTTGGAGCAGGCTCGTATGCTGTTGTCTGAGGACAACGCTGTGCAGCTTGCCATGAAGCATACCGATGAGGCAATTAGTGAGGCCGACAGACGGGCAGCTATGTTAGAGGATTGGTATCGACGGACCTATTCACCAGCGGAATCCGTCGACAGGAAGGGAAGAATCAATGTACAAGCTTATTGAAAGCGTCGAAGCACACTACGAGACCCCCGAGGTCCCCTTCGGCAGGGTCTACCAGTGGCATCAAGGGCACGTCACTCTTGAGTGCGACTGCGGCGAGAAGCCGACCTTCAAGGTGTCAGCCCTCACCGGTTCTAGGGCCGTCTGCGTATGTGGGGCGGACCTTACGACCGACAGTCAAGAGAAGCGGCAAGGACATCAGCCAGAGGTGCACGGACAGCTGCTAGAGGACTATGAAGTAACTCATCACCCTTGGCTCCACGACTCGCAAGCGCAGGCAGAACAACATCTACGAGACGAAGCTGCTTATCCTGAGGACTCTCCCTGGCGCTACAACGACGTTACGGCGGGCTTGGGGGACGATGAAGAGAGATGGAAGACAGCCAGGGCGAAGCAACCCTGGGCCTCGTCCTCCGCTTCCGTGGAAAGAGAACACCATGCACTCTAAACAAATAGTGGCCGACATGGCTGACGAGATCCTGGCACGTCAGGCGGCGGCTCGTGCAAGATGGAGCGGAGAGTCGTACGGGGACGCGCTTGGCGCCGTTCTTCGCACCGAGGCTGGTCGGCAGCTACAGGAGTTGCGCGATGGGATACATGGCTCCGAGAGAGCGGACGAGTGGCAAGAGGACCTTCCGCGAAAGAGAGCAAACGAGCGTAGGGAGGCCCGACGAGAGGAGCGTAGGTACGCCCAACAAGAGGAGTGTAGCCGAGCCCAGCTCGCCGCTTGGAAGTCGTTCATGCAGGCGGAGCGGCGGGAGCTAGAGCTGAGGAAGGATGGACAGCTTCTCAGGCTACTGGGAGACCCGCTGCTAGGTGAGCCACCGGCGATGGTGTTGCGACTGGCCTCCGAGGATCGGAGACAGGCCGAAGAAGGGCTGGTGGCGCTAATGAGCAACGGGAAGGTGTCCTACAAGCACATAGAAGGGCTCTCCGAAGAAGACATGCCGGCCAGGATCGCGGCCAACAGGTTGCGGACCACGTGGCTCAAGGAGCGGCAAGACGGGTGGCTTGATCATGGGGACGGTTAGCCATAGGAGCCGGAACGTCCGCACAACTCCAACCGCAGGTTCCAACTTCCAAGGGTGGATCCGGTGCATCTTAGCCCCCAGGCAGCACCAGAGAGAAAGGGGTTTGACGTGAGCCTTTTGGTGCTGCTTCTTCAATGGGAGTAGCGCAATCCGAGCTTGAGAAACTACTCGCGGGTCGGCGAGCGTCGGAATCGCTAAGAAGCTAGGAGTGAGTAGAATGGACCTGGAGAGGTCCATCGGGGGCGAGGTGAGCATGAGCATGGCTTATGCTCGTGGGATGAGGCAACCCCAAGCTCAGGATCTACGGGACCGCGTGGAGCGGGAAGGTGCGATAGGGATCATTATCGGAATATGCGCGAAAGCAACGTAGAGGCAACTCGCCCTCCCGGGGATGCACCAGTCTTCGCACGGTGCCATCATACTGGTGCTTAAACGTTGTCCCGCTTGGGGAAGCGGTAGGAAGAAGAGGAGTCGATACGAATGATGGACCGCGAGAGGCAGGAGAAGGATCTGCAGGAGGTTTTCGAAACCACCCAGGCATCCTACCGAGCGGCTATAGCAAACACCTTCACGCTTCAGGAGCAAACCCTCGAGTTCGCCCGAAACTTGATCGAGGCCCCGGCGGAGACCTTGCGGGCCCAGGTTGAGAATAACCGTGCGACGCTCGAGGCACTGGTCGAACAGTCCAGGAGTCAGCAGGAAGCAATGGAGAACTTGGTTAGGGAGTCTGCCAAGATCTACGAGAGCCTGCTTCAGAGCCCTTTCTCCCATCACCAGAACCACCCCGGGTTTGAGGAGGCCACGGGAGCATCCGAAGTCAACAGGTAAGGGGGTAGCCTCTCATGCCCCTAAACGAATCACAGCAACGGATTCTGAAGGACTGGATGCACTCAAAGGTGGTCGTCCAGTGTCCGGCTTGCGGGGATAACAGGTGGCGTTTCGCTGAGGCGGCCTACGTCAGGGCTCTCTTGGAAGCGGGGGAGGCGGACCTCACCGAGGACGAGGGGGTGGTGAAAGTGCCGTGCGGCAACTGCGGGTACGTGGCACTGTTCGACGCCGAGACGGTGGGAATTCGGGGCGTGTGGGACAAAGGGAGGGACTTGTGATATCCAAGGGAACTGTCCCTTAGAGTTGGCAGGCCAGACGTGGAAGAGGCGCCGCCACGTACAGCCGTAAGGCACAAAGTTAGCGATGGTGCCCGAATAGAGGATTTAGAGATGGCGGGGAAGCCAACACCGGAATCGTGGGTCGGGCAGGGCGTGATGATATGGGCGCGTTCTGAAGGGCGTTCGTTCGAGGACGCCCACGGGCGCGTTGTCCCTGGCTATGACCAGGCGATAGGCGAGTTTAGCGGTCGGTTAGAGGGTGTAAACGACTTAGGGGCCACCCTCGCCACAGAGGATGGTCGCCTCGCCTTCTTCCCCTGGACCTCTATTGCAAGAATCGTGCTGGCCAGAGGGAAAGGGGGTTGACGTGAGCCTTTTTAGTGTTGCTTCCTCAATAGGAGTAGTGCAATCCGAGCTTGAGAAACTACTCGCGGGTCAGGCGAGTCTCGGCATTGCTAAGAATTGGCCTACAAAGGTTCTTGGGGGCGAGGTGAGCATAAGCTATGCTCATGCTCATGGGATGTTGCAATCCCAGGCTCAGGCATGGCGGGACCGCGTGGAGCGGGACGGTGCTATAGGCAACATTATCGGAATACGTGCGAAAGTACTGTAGAGGCATCTCGCCCCCCCTAGCGCTCTAGGTGCAAGATCTTCAGCTCGGCGGTCCCTACGCTCTAGGATCCCGGCCCCAGATACGTCTGACCGCTACCCTGATACGGTTGGCCAGAGCCCCCGGTCTACGAACCTCCGGCTACGCCGGCTACGCCGGGTACGTTAGCGCCTTGAGGTTCTTGCGCTCGAGCTGCTGGCCGCATGCCCGGCAGCTCGTGATCCGCTCTGCGTAGGTTTCGCTCGTTTCCCGATCATCGAAGAAGATCCAATCGTGCTTTTCTCCGGTCCACCAGAATTCTCCCCAGATCTGGGGCTTCTGCTCGCACGAACAATATAGTGCGGCCATCGGCTCATCTCCTTCTAGTTAGATTTCGTCCAATAGTCACGTTCTGCTGTTTCACGTTCTGCTGTTACTTGTACGCACGCCACTGGTTGATGCCCCAGCGACTAACTATGCGCGCACCCTATGGAAGAGGATGCCTAGCCCTGAACCAGGTATAGCGGCCGTTCGATAATCGTACAATGGTAGGGCTGTACGCCCTGGCCTCCGCCTTCTTCACTCCCGCGCCTCGGTTGTGTAGGTCTTGGTTTGCATCTTCGTTCCTTTCCCTCGCTGGGACTCCAACCGCTTCTTTGTTCAGAGTCCTAATACGATTATGTCCTTGATCCCCGCCCATCTCCGGGCGGGCTCCAACTGGTTCGTTTCGGCAGATCCAGTCATGCTAAGGGCCATGCTACCGTTGTATACATCCCACAAACTGCCCTGGAGGGCGAGAAACCGTTCGCAAGCCGCAACCTCCGACATCCCTATGTTGGCGCCGATCTCCTCCACCTTTAGCCTGCGCACAACGCCCGTGCCCCCGAAGCGAGTGCCGCGCTGTATCAACCATCTAATCTCCTCCGAGAACCGCATTAGCGGCGGATCATCTCCCATACGTACCTCCTAAGACTACGATCGGTTTCATGATGGAAGTCCAGAACCCCGACGGACTCCGGCCCTTAGTACCTCCGCGGGTGTCGTGATCAGCAACCTGATTAGTCAGACTATGGAGACGCTCTTCGCTTCCATACCCTCTCTGGCCCGGGCCGCCTCGTAGGTTACCTTGGCGCCGTTCTCGAGGAACCTAGGCCCGTTGCCGTCTATGCTCGTGTGGGGCACGAGAATTTTTGCGCCCCCCTCATCCGGATGGATGAAACCGTAGCCTATCGCATCGCAGTACCATAGAACCCTGCCTTGTCTCATGTGCCAGATCCTGCCTTTCTCGCTTCCGAGTTTCCTAGTTAAGCGACATCTCGCCTATGGCGAAGTACGCCTCCTGCTCGCGGGCGCATTGCTCGCAGAAGGGGACATCCCGGATCTCCACCACCGCCAGGCGGGGACAGGGGCGGTCCGTCTTGCTCCCTACCTGGCAGGGCCTCAGCTTCGTCGTCTCGGTCTTCAGTAAGGCTTCCACTGCTACAGTCCGTGTCCTAGGGGCGGGAAACGCAGGTGCCGCCAGAACCACCACCGTAAACGATGCTGTCGGAACCGTCTCATTACACCATCTCCTTTCCCACCCATCCTGGGTGTTTGTTGCTTATATTACAAATTATAACACATTATTGCTACCAGCATTGCTTACTACGGCCCTGGGCACGCAACATCCTAACAACGAAAAGGCCGGAGCCCCTTGCAGAACGCCGGCTCAGGCATGGATGGTATAAAAGAGAGCCCCGACTACTCCTGTGCACCGCTTATTCCTTGAACTCTGTACCATAGTGCTTACTCCCCTTTCTTCTTCCGCCTCTTAGCTGAGAGGCTCTCTGGGGCGTCCGGGCCCTCTTTGCCGAGGGCGCCGGAGTCCAGCACCTCCTTAAGGGTCGCGTCCTTACCCAGCGACGGGTCTAGCTCCGACGCCGCCCAGTCCCGCATGGTCGCGAGGACCATACGGATTCGAAACTGCTGGAGCTGGTGCTCCCGAAGCGTGCTCAACAGATCTGGGGTGAGTGGTAGCTCCACGAGCGACGGCCGACGCGTCCTCGCTGAATAGAAGTTCAGGAGCACTGCGACAGCCATGCCGAAGCAGAACCCCTTCCCGTACATCCCGTACACGAAAGCGTCGGACCGGCGGAGGAATGCTCCTCCGCCGGTCCGGTTCGAGGCCCAACCGCCCGGGTTTGGTCTCCCGAACCCATCGCGGGCCGGGTCGAAGCCCCGCCGAAGAGCGAGGCCTTCTCTAGATGTGGATGGCGTGTCCGTCTACCGCCATCGCGGCCTCGCCCATGACCTCAGAGAGGCTCGGGTGGGCGTGGACGGACATCCCTATCTCCTGCGGGGTGCCCTCGACTAGCTTGGCGAAGACGCCCTCGGCTATCAGGTCCGTGACCTTCGGTCCTATCATGTGCATGCCGAGGATAAGGTCGGTCTCCGCGTCGGCGACCACCTTCACGAAGCCGTTGGGTTCGCCCTCTATAAGGGCCTTGCCGATAGCCCGGAAGGGGAAGTTCGACTCCTTGACCTCGTAACCCTCCTCCTCGGCCTGAGCCTTCGTGAGGCCGAAGGAGGCGACCTCCGGGCGGCTGAAGGTGACGCGCGGGACCATGTTCTGGTCCATCGGCATCGGGTCCTCGCCGGCCATGTGCTCGACAGCGATGATGCCCTCGTGGCCGGCGGCGTGGGCCAGCCAGTAGCCCCCGATCACGTCTCCCGTCGCGTAGACGCCGTCCTCGGCCGTGCGGTAAAACTCGTCCACCTGGATCTCGCCGCCGTCGTTCACTTCGACGCTCGTGACGTCGAGGTTGAGCTCCTCGATTACAGTCTTCCGGCCGATAGCGACCAGGATCTGCTCGGCCTCTAGAGTCTCGCCCTCACCCTCGCCGCCCTCTTCCCCGGCCGGGTCAGTCTCGCCGCCGTAGGTGTCTTCCTCGTCGGCCTCCTCCTCTGCCTCTTCCTGCTCCTCCTCGCTCACGGGGGTGACCTTGATCTTGACGCCGTCGTCGGTCTTCTCCAGGCTATCTGTGTCGGCCATAGAGCTCGTCATGACCCTGATGCCGCGCTCTTCGAATCGCTTCTCTAGCTCGGCGGAGACGTCCGGGTCCTCGGCAGGCAAAAGCCTGTCCAGGACCTCGACGATGGTTGTCTCAACGCCGAAGTCCGCGTACATGCTCGCGAACTCGGTACCCACGGCCCCGCTTCCCAGAACGATGACGGAGTTAGGGTAGCTGTCCGCCGTAACCACGTCGTCGCTGGAGATAACCTTCTCGTGGTCTATCTCAAGGCCTGGCAGGGTCCTGACGGCGCTACCGGCGGCGATGATAATGTTCTCGCCCTCTAACTCCTGCTCGCCGTCCTCGCCCTCCACCTTTATCTTCTTCGGCTCGACGAAGCTGCCAAAGCCGGTGAAGACCTGGACCTTGTTCTTGCGCATCAGGCCCTGCACGCCCTTCTGCAGCTGCCCTACGACCCGGTCTCTGTACTCGGCGAGCTTCCCGTAGTCGAGCTCGGCGCCGTTGACGTTTATCCCGAACTCTTCGCTGTGGTTGAAGGCGTTTAAGAGCTCGGCGGTGTGTAGCAGCGCCTTGGTCGGGATGCAGCCCCAGTTCAGGCACGTCCCACCGAGGTTCTCCTCCTTCTCCACGAGCGCCACGCTCATTCCGAGCTGGCTCGCCCGGATCGCGGGTATATACCCGCCGTTACCGCTGCCGATGATCACCACATCGAACTTGTTGTCTTCTGCCACCCTACCTCTCCTCTCTCTATGCCTGATCTAATATTAACTCTTGTTCCCCTTCGCGCCAGTCTTCACGCTGGCAAGAGGGGCAGAAGTGTGTCGGGCGTCCTCCGACTTTCTCCCGAACGATCTTGCCTTCGCAACCCGGGCAGGGTTCGCCGTGCTTCTCGAAGACCCGCAGGTAGTTCTGGTGCTCGCCCGGACGGTTCAGCACGTCCTTGTACAGCCTTACGGTCGTCCCGCGGTGCTCGACCCCGGCCGCGAGGGTTTCGAGGATCGCCGCGTGGAGCCTGCCCCACTCCTCACCGGAGATCGTAGTGGCTTTACGCCGGGGATGCAGCCCCGCGTCGTAGAGGACCTCATCTACATAGATGTTGCCGATACCGGCGACTATCTTCTGGTCAAGCAACAGGGGTTTTATCTGGGCCCTCCGGGAGGAGAGGATCCCGTGGAGATACTCTACGCCGTTTACCTCGAATTCCTCCTCCAGAGGCTCCGGTCCGAGGGAGGCGAGACGCGCCTCCAACTCCTCCACGTTCAGCAGGCGCGCCCGGGTGAACCGCGTCTCGTCCCGCAGAAAGAGCCTCCGATCAGCGTCGAGGTGGAGCACGAGCATAAGCGCCGTTCGCGGTTGCTCGACCGGCGGCACGAGGAGGAGCTGACCTCCGATCTTTAGCTGAAAGACCAGTGAGTCACCGGTGTCGAGGTCAATGATCAAATGCTTCGCTCGCCGCCGCGCCCCCGAGATCCGGCCACCCTCCAACCCCCATTTGAATTTCTCGATCGAGGGCTGCTCCACGAGGGCAGGATCTAAAACCTCGACCTCGGTGATGAGCGAACCAACGACCAGCTCGCGCAGGTCTTCTTTTATCGTCTCGACCTCGGGGAGCTCCGGCATACGTATATTTATACCTCTTCCGGCGGCTCTCGAAGAGTATCTCAATCCCCGAAGACCTGGACGGAGGCCCCGCTCGCGAGCGGGGCCGGCTCCTCATAGACGGCCTTGTAGAGCCCGTCGAGCATCACTGAGCGGGCATCCAGGGAGCGCATGGCGCCCTCGCGCACCTTCTTCTGGCCCTCCTCGTCTTCGGCGTAGGGGACGACGGCCTCCATCATGATGCGGGCGTGGGTCACGTCCATCGTCACGTGGCTGGTGAAGATCTCCAGGGCCTCGTCGGGAAGGTTGGTCGCCTTCTTCAAGCCCTCGACGAGGCGCACGTAGATCGGGGGCACCGGCCACTCGCTCGCCGGTCCAAGAGTCCCCAGACCCAGCCGAACGTCCGGGCCGTCGGTCAACTCGCGGTGGGCGCTTATGTACAACTGTATCTCGGGGAGGGTCGTTGGGGCCTCCCACTCCTCCTCGGTGATGCCGAGAGCCGTAAGGAAGCGTCTGTACAGCGCTGGGTGAGTCTCTCTGGGGTTCAAGTGGCCGTACTCGTCGAAGAGGATCTCGGCGAGAGCGAGCTGCAGCTTCTCGTCGTGGCCGCAATTGGAGATGAGGGCAGCGAGGTACAGCCGGCTCACCCGCACGTGACGATAGTACTGGATCGCGAACGTCCTAACTCCCTCCTCGCTCACGTCCCCCCCACCAAACCGCTCTAGGAAAGGGTGCACCAGCGCCTGGTGCCCAATCACCTCCCGCTTCAACCGCTCCAGAAACTCTTCCGAACCCACCTGTGCCTCCTGCCCGCTACTCTTCAAAGATAAGTTTACCCTCTACCGCAACTAGCGCTCATCTCAGCTTCGAAAACCTCGATTTGCAGCATATTCGCCGATGCAAATTGCCGAACTCGCGGTATAATCCTTTTATGACAGAGAAAAGACAAGATTGGCTCAGCGTCCCGCGCCAGCGGGAAGAGGAACGGTTGGATCCCCACGTTTACGCACGTGGGATCAATGGTCTTACGGTCGAAGAGGCGGTCCGGCGGGCGTACCCGCGAGTGATGAGCATACTCCAAAGGAGCGGCGAGGAATACTCAGAGTTCGAGGGGCAGCTCGTACGGCAGGCGATACGGGCATGCCTGATCTCGCAGGTCAGCCGGGCGAACCTCTATCGCATCGCGGGCATCCTCGTCGCCGACCGCCGCGATGAGGGCGCGCACCTCGGGCGCTCGCTCGCGCTCGCCTACGTCGCGGCCTTGAGAGAGGCGTTCCTCCCCGGTCTCTCTACCGGGGAGAGGGTCGAGACGCCCTTCGGTCCAGGGGAGGTCCGCTACGTCTCCGGGGAAGGAGACCGGGCCGTGGTAAAGCTCGACGGCGAGCCCGAAGCTGAGGTCTGGTTGCCTTCTGTCCGGCTCCTCCGGCTCGACCTGGAGGAAGCTCCGGAACCGGCGGTTGGGCACGGTTCCGAGCTACGGGCCTCCTAGCGACGTGCCCTCCGCCATACCGCGGCGTCGTTCGGGGTAAACTCTCCGGTGACGCGGATGCAAGAGAGGGGCAGTAGATGGAGGCTTCGAAGACCCGGGTAAGGGTGATCTGCAACCCATCCTCCGGGGGCGGGACGTGCCAGACCGGCCAGTTGCGCGAGACGCTGGGCGGTTTCGAGCCGGACTGGGTCGAGACCAGGAGCAAGGACGACGCGGTCGAGGCCGCACGAGAGTGGCGCGACGGGCTGCTCATCGTCGCCGGGGGCGACGGTACCATCAACGACGTTATCAACGGGCTCGGCGAGGCCGGGTTTCCGGAGAGCGTAACGCTCGCCCTCCTGCCCAGCGGCACCGGCAACGACCTCGCGGCGACTCTGACCGTGCCCGAGGACCCCGACGAGGCGAAAGAAGTGATCCGGCAGAACAGAGTACGTACCCTCGACGTTGCACGCGTTAGGTCCCCGGGGATCGGCGAACGGTTCTTCATTAACGTGGCGACCGGCGGTATGGGGGCGGAGATCTCTGACGCCAACGATAAGGAGTTCAAGAGCCGGTGGGGCAAGCTCTCTTACCTCCGGGCCTCCCTGGAGGTCTCCCGCGAGTTCGACGTGCGGGAGACCAAGCTGCACCTGGACGGCGAGGAGCGCCGGGTGCGCGCCGTCAACATCGCCATCGGCAACTGCCGCTACGCCGGCGGAGGTTGGCTCGCCGCCCCCAAGGCCAACCCCGAGGACGGCCTGCTGGATGTCGTCGTCATAGAGGACATCGGGATCAAGGAGTTCCTCACGCTCGCCCCGGCGGCACTCGCCAGGTTCGACTACCTGGGTAGAGAGGGCGTGTACGCTACGCAAGCCAAGGAGATTCGGGTGGAGACCCGACCCGACGGGCTCGAGTTCACCGTGGATGGCGAGGTGATCGGCGACGAGCCCGCCGAGTTCTTGGTCTTACCACGAGCCTTGAAGGTCGTGGTCGGCCCCGATTACGTCCCGGAGCTCGAGGAAGAGTAGCCCATGAGCAAGGTTAAAGTCTTATTCTTCGGCGCCGCGGCGGACCGGGCCGGTGCACGCCAGATTGAGGTTCCCGTAAGCGACCGGGCAAAGCTCGCGGAGATCTGGCCCGTCCTCACAGATATGCATCCTGGCCTCGCGCCCATGCGCGACACCCTGGCCTTTGCCGTCAACGGCGAGTACGCTCGGATGGAGGACGCTGTTTCGCCTGGCGACGAGGTGGCCGTACTGCCACCGGTCTCGGGGGGCTGACCTTGTTCCGGATCGTCGAGAAGCCCATAGAGGTGGGCGCTATCGTGACTGGAGCTTTCCGCCCGGACTGCGGAGCGGTCGCCACCTTCGTCGGGACGACGCGAATAGACGAGTGCTCCGGTGCGAGCGTGAAGTACCTGGAGTACGAGGCTTACCGGCCGATGGCCGACCGGAAGCTCGAGGAGATCGGGGCGGAGTTAGAGGAGAGATGGACGGTGGGCCATGTCTCCATCGTCCACCGGATCGGCAGGGTCTACCCCGGCGAGCCGAGCGTGGTCATGGTGGTCGCCTCACCCCGGCGTGGCCCGGCCTTCGAGGCGAGCCGGTACGCGATAGAGCGCATCAAAGAGATAGTGCCGATCTGGAAACGCGAGGTCTGGTCCGACGGGTACATCTGGGTAGGAAGCCAGGTCAGTACACGCTCGCCGGCTTAGGAGCTGGGCAGGGCATGGCTCAAGGGAAGGTATACTAATTCCTTGTGAGCAAGGATCGCGCCTCTTTGAGGATGGATTTCGGGATTCGGGTAGGGGCAGTAGTGGAGCGAGACGGAGCGTTGCTCTTCGTACGCCACGAGAAGCCGGACCGGAAACCGTATTGGGTCCTGCCGGGTGGCCGCCTGGAGCCAGGCGAGACCATCCCCGAGTGCGCCGAGCGAGAGTTGCTGGAGGAGACGGGCCTCGAAGGAAAGTTCGCGGGCGTACTCTACGTGAGCGAGTTTATGACCGAGGGTAGGCACACGGTAGACGTGACGGCGCGGATCGAGGCTGCGGACGGAGAGGCGCGGCTAGGTAGCGATCCGGAGGTCGAGGAGGGCTCGGAGTCCACGCTCAGGGAGCTGCGTTGGGTGGAGACGGGGGAGCTGGAGGAGATCGAGTTGCTCCCGGCCTGGATCAGGGAGAGGCTCCTGGAGGATGCCGCGCGAGGATGGACGGCGGGCGAGGTGTACCTGATGGGCGAGAATGCCTGACGATCCGTCGCGAGCATTGCTGTTCGTGGTGATGCAGGATACCGTGTTCTTCGTGCTCACGATCGCCCTTTTCTGGGTTGGGGTCTCTGTGGCGCGGTGGCTCGGAAAGCCAGTAGATTATTCTCTGGCTCCTTTGGGCTTCTCGATGCCTAAAAAGGGCTACTTCGCCGGGGTGGGCCTCGGTCTTGCGGCAGGCTTCCTGGCGCTGATCGCGAGCCTACTGATCGCACCTTTGAGCGCCTACGTCGTGGAGGAGCTGGGCTACTCGACCGAGTCCAGGGTGCAGGGGCCTTTCAGAGAAGGACTAGCGTCTTGGATCGGCGAGAGCCCGGTGACGGCGATCCCGGCGATCATCGCCGTGGTTGTCTTCTTCGGCCCGGCGGTCGAGGAGCTGGTCTTCCGGGGGGCAGTCTTCGGTGGACTGTACCGGCTGGGTCTCTTCTTTTTACGCAAGCTCGGCGGCAAGGGAGAAGACTACAAGGGGGCTGGCGAGAAGATCGCGTTCGCGCTCTCGGCGCTCAGCTCATCCGTCCTCTTCTCTCTGGTGCACCTGGAACCCGTGATCCTACCGGTGCTGTTCGTCCTGGCGGTGGGCCTGTGCGTCCTCTACCGGAGAACGAAGAGCCTACTGCCCTGCCTGGTGGCCCACGCGACGTTTAACTCCTTCGCCGTGCTCGTCATTATCCTGATGGGGCTTGGGGCGCTGCCGGTCCCGGTTTGATCTTAGAAGGGAGAGCGCATGAAGGCGAACTCGAACGTCGTGAACGAGCAAGATCTGGAATGGAGCGAGCAGTCGCACGGGTTGAAATTTGGCTACCGGCGCAAGCAACTGAGCTCGGCCACTGGCGGGGAGAAGCTGGGTTGCAGCCTCTACGAGGTGTCGCCGGGGCGCAGAGCGTGGCCCTACCACTACCACCTCGCCAATGAGGAGGCCATCTACGTCCTCGAAGGCTCGGGCACACTCCGTATCGGCGAACGGCAGATCACCTTTTCGCGGGGAGACTACGTGGCGATGCCGGTAGGAGAAGGCGGGGCACACCAGATCATAAACACTTCGGACGAGCCGCTGCGATATCTCTGTTTTTCGACCATGATCGAACCCGACGCGATGGTCTATCCAGACTCGAATAAGATCGGGCTCTTTGCCGGCTCGGCCCCTGGAGGCCCGAAAGAGAAGAGAACCTTGAGCAAGTTTTTACGCGCCGACGCCGAGGTCGGCTACTACGAGGGCGAGGAGTGATGGTACTCGAGAACCCCGAGGCAGCCGTACACATGGAGGAGGCCGCGAAGATCGCCGAGAAGTTCGAACAACACCTATATGAGGTCTCTTTCGTCGACGAGGCCTCGAGGTTTTGACGGTTTCGCTAGGAGAACATGTCCCCGCAACAAAAAATCGACCCCCGGAGAGAATTCCGGGGGCCGTACCCTTCTGAGTGTTACGCAGGTATCTGGTCTTCCAGCACGTCCGCCTTCACTACCGGAGAGGCGGAAGGATAACCCAGAGATCCCGCCAGGGGTTTTGGTAGGACTAGGTCAGAGCCACCTCTCTCAGAAGATACCCGCGGCTACTACTCGATGCGTCTATCTGGATCACCTCCTCTCCGTGCCGTCAACTTGGAGAAGTGTACTACTCGTCTTTGTTTCCTACAAGGGAGTTGCTCAAGTTTTGTCTTTCTCCGACAAGAGGCGGTGTCTTAGGAGATCAAAGGCCCGGTTGGCGCTCCGCTCCCGGATGGCCTCGCGCGAACGCCTCCATGCTGAGAGGTCCAACCGTTCGGCTACCGTTCCCTCCGCGTTCGAGATCCCGACGAAGACGAGCCCGACGGGCTTCTCTTCGGTACCACCGTCGGGGCCAGCTACACCCGTGACCGAGAGTCCGTAGTCGGTCTCGGCGGTCTTCCGAACACCCTCGGCCATCGCCCTGGCTACCGGCTCCGAGACGGCGCCATGCTCGGCGAGTAGCTCGTGCGATACCCCGAGTAGGCACTCCTTGGCCTCGTTGGAGTACGTGACCAGCCCCTCCGTGAAGAACGCGGAGGAGCCGGCCCCATCGGTCAGACGCTTGGCGAGGAGACCACCAGTGCAGCTCTCGGCGAGCGCCAGGGTCGCACCGCGCTGCGTGAGGAGCTTTCCGATGGCGCTCTCAAGGGTCTCGTCGTCCTCGCCGAAGTAGTAGTCCCCGAGGCGGAAGATTATCTCCTCGGCGACCGGCGCTATCTTCTCTTCGGCCTCCTGTATAGTGGCAGCGCGGGTGGTGACGCGGAGGCGTACCTTGCCCTGGCCCGCCAGAGGAGCGACCGTCGGGTCCGAGGCGTCGAGTAGGTCCTGGACCTTTTCGGCCAGGGCCGACTCGCCTATCCCCGTGAACCAGAGCGTCCGGGAGACGATGGAGCCCTCGCTCCGCTCCTGTATCAGGGGTTCGAGTGTCTCCTCGAACATCCCCTTCATCTCACCGGGCACGCCGGGAAAGGTGGCGACCAAAGCGCCGTCGAGATCGAGAAGAGCGCCCATCGCTGTGCCCGCGGGGTTGGGGATGAGCTCCGAGCCTTCGGGGAAGAGAGCTTGCTTGTAGTTCGACTGCGCAGGCGTGCGGCCGAAGCGTCTGAACATCTCGTCCACGTGCCGGCGAGCCTCGGAGTATTCGACCATCTTGCGGCCTGCTGCCTCCCCTAGGCACTCGTTGGTTAGATCGTCGGAGGTCGGTCCCAGGCCGCCGGTGGTGATGACGAGGTCTGTTCGGGACGTGGCCTCTTTGAGAGCGGCGATGATACGCCTCTTGTTATCCCCAACAGTGGTGTGGCGGTAGATGGAGACGCCCAGAGATGCGAGCCTGCCGCTAATCCAGGCCGCGTTCGTGTCCAGGAGATCCCCCAGGAGGATCTCGGTCCCAACGGTCAGGATCTCGGCGCGCTCTAAACTGTTCGTCCGCGCATCCGACGCGGCGCTGATCTTCTCGTTTTGCATCCCGTTATTCTACAATCCCCACCATGATCGACGACGCCTTCCTCAAAGCCGCCGAAGGCTACGCCAGGGAACGCCTCTCTAATAAACGCTACGCTCACACCCTGCGCGTGGCTGAGACCGCCGAACGTCTCGCCGAAATCCACGGCCTCGAATCAAAGAAAGCGCGCCTTGCCGGCCTCCTGCACGATGCGGCCCGGGAGGTGGGCAAGGTAGAGCTTTTGCGAGTGGCCGAGGAGGATGATCTGGCCGTGGGCGACTTCGAGCACGAACGACCGATGCTCCTGCACGGACCCGTGGCCGCGGAGCTTGCGAGGAGAGAACTCGGGGTGAAGGATGGCGAGATCCTCGATGCGGTGCGGGCCCACACCACGGGCGAACCGGAGATGGGACCGCTCGCGCTAACCCTGTTCGTCGCTGACAAGGTCGAACCAGGTCGTGAAGGGCCTAGCGTGGAAGATCTACGCGAGCTTGCTTGTAAAGACCTGCGCCGCTCCGCGTGTGCCGCGTTGGAAGCCTCGATTTCCCACAACGAAGATCGCGGCCGCGCGGTCCACCCCAAAAGCCTCGAAACTCTGGAGTGGCTAGAAGACTCCGGCGAGGGCGGGGTGTAGCGCGTATAGCCCGTACCCCGTCGCCACGGCCACTACGAGCGCTACCAGAAACTCTACCACCCCTCCCGACCGAACGCCTCCGGGCAAGAGCCTGAAACGCCACCCCGCCGGCCAGAGCAGAGGTACTCCCTTCGTGTTCAGAGCGTCTGCGAAGAGGTGTGATACGTAACCGGCCACGAGGGCGGCGAAAAGGTCCGGAGAGAACGCTGCTCCGGGAGAGACCAGCGCGACGAAGAGCGCAACCCCAAGCAGAGAATGCGTCAGGGTCCGGTGCCCGACGGTGCGAAAGAGCGTGAACGACACAACCCTCAAGGCCCAGCTCACGGGGCGGGTGAGAGAGTCCAACGTAGGGTTCTTCATACGGCTCAACCCGTTGCCCAGACGGCTGCGTGGGTTGTCCACGTCCGGAATCCAGGAGGAGATCACAGCCGCAGGATAGGCATAGAGCGGCGGCGCCTCCCCGGTGAGGAGAGAGTAACTTGCCAGGGCTGCAACCCCGAAAACGGCGTGTGTGGTAGCGTTCATCGCGGAGGGCAGTCTAGCAATTTTGGCGGTAGCCTCGCTCCGGCTCTACACGCCCGCTGCGACGAGCATCACCCTCCTCGAGTCCCGAGCGAAACGTCTCTGTAGTGGGCAGGTGAATGGGTAGCCGAGCCAGGCCAGGGGATGTTTTGGACGGGAGAAGGCGAAGACGTCGTAGTAAACGCAGCCATTCTCGCGGTTCCACTCCACGGCTAAAACGCTCCTCGCCGCGCTCGACGTGCCCGGGGAGAGTCCCGTAGCCGAAGCCGAACCGCTTCACGTCTGCCGTCTCCTCGACGAGGTAGACAAGCCGGGCGGGGTTCAGAGACCAGGAGCCGCAGTGGTAAGCGCGTACGCCTACCGCCGTACCGACGCCATAGGCGCGTCTGGCGGGAGTAGTCTCGTCCAGCCGAGATCGAACTGGCGCCACCCACGCAGGGCTTCGACCGCCGGCTCGTACGCCTCCGCTCCCTCGCCAAGCTTCACCTGATAGCGGTCCACGGCAGAGCCCGGTAGAGCCCCAACCTCCTTGTACGAAAAGGGAAGGTCTCTTTGCGAGGAAAGAAACCACTGAATAGCATCCTCAGAGGGCTTTCTAAGCAAGAACAAGATCTAACCCCTGTCCAAGCATCAACGTTCGGTCCAGGCTTTGCTACCGACGGCTTATAGCTGAGCGCTGGCTGCTAAGACCCCGATGAGCCGAAGCCTCCTTCCCCACGATCGTCGGCACTCTCTTCGAGGAGCTCTACATCAACGAAATAGGCCTCGGCCGCCTTCACGAGGACGAGTTGGGCGATCCTCATTCCTACCTCGACCTCGAAAGTCTCGTCCCGGTCGTGGTTTATGAGGGGGACCATCAGTTCGCCGCGGTAGCCGGGATCTATGAGCCCTGGGGTGTTGACGAGCGAGACGCCGAACCGCATAGCGAGCCCGCTCCTCGGTAGCACGAGCCCGGCGTACCCGTCGGGGACGGCGATCGCTATCCCGGTGCTGACCAAGACCCGCTCGCCGGGCGCGAGCACCACTCTCTCGACGGCGGCAAGATCGTAGCCGGCGTCTCCGGTATATGCCCTGGCGGGCACCCTGGCCTCCGGCCGCACCCGCCGGAACGGCACCCTCAAGAGAAGCTCTCTATAGTACGCCGACGCAGAAAATTCGAAACAGGACGGGGAGGAGCGGGGTCCATACGAGGCGGTATCTTAGCACGGCTTCCGGTACGGCTTTGAAGGTGCTAGAGGGGCGCTCAGTACCGTTCGCAGATGCTATTCTTAGCGTTATGAGTGAGAGAGCCGTGAGGAACGAGCGTTACCTGGTCACCTCGGCGCTGCCGTACGCTAACGGGCCTTTGCACATCGGGCACATGGCGGGGGCTTATTTGCCGGCAGACGTGTACGTACGGTACTTGAGGATGCGGGGGGAGGACGTGGTCTTTGTAGGGGGTACCGACGAGCACGGCGTCCCGATCACACTGACCGCCGAGCGCGAAGATAAGGAGCCTCAGGAGGTCGTCGACTACTGGTACGCTCACATGAAAGAGACCTTCTCCAGGTTTGGCATCAGCTTCGATAACTTCTCGCGCACCTCGACATCACTTCACGCGAAGAACACCCAGCTCTTCTACCAGAAGCTGAAAGAGGGCGGATACATCTCGGAGGCCGAGAGCAAGCAGATGTATAGCCCGACCGAGGGCCGCTTTTTACCGGACCGCTACGTCGAGGGGACGTGCCCCGTGTGCGGCTACAAGGAGGCTCGGGGCGACCAGTGCGACAATTGCGGGAGCTGGTACGAGGCCTACGAGCTCATAGAGCCGCATTCCAAGATCACGGGCGGCCCCGTGGAGGTGCGTGAGACGACGCACCTCTACCTCGACCTGCCCAAGTTCTCCGATCGCTTGAGGGCGTGGGTCGCTCAGCAGGACCACTGGCGCGACTCGGTCAAGAACTTCGTCCTCGGCATGATCGGGGGCGGCCTCGAGAAGCGTCCCATCACACGCGACATCCTCTGGGGCGTCCCCATCCCCGAGCCGGGCTTCAAGGACAAGCGTTTCTACGTGTGGTTCGACGCACCCATAGGCTACGTCTCCTCCACGATGGAGTGGGCCGAGTTCGCTGGCGACCCCGACTGCTGGCGCCGGTACTGGCAGGAGCCGGAGACGAGGCTCGTTCACTTCATCGGCAAGGACAACACCGTCTTCCACGCCGTCGTGTGGCCCGCTATGCTCATGGGCACGAGCGAGAGCGGCGAAGAGCCCTTTATCCTGCCCCATGACGTGCTCGCCAACGAGTTCATGAACCTCGAAGTGGTGATAAACGGCGTGCCACGCGCGATGCAGATGTCCACGAGTCGAAACCTGGCGGTCTGGCTGCACGAGGCGCTCGACGACTTCCCGGCGGCCCTGCTACGGTTCTACCTGGCCTCCATCCTCCCGGAGACGAACGACGTGAACTTCTCCTGGCGTGAATTCCAGGAGCGGGTGAACTCCGACCTGATCGGGAACCTCGGCAACTATATAAACCGTACCCTCTCCTTTATGGAGAGGTACTTCGACGGAAAGGCAACGCACCCTAAAGAGCCCTCCGAGAGCGCCCGCGAAGCCCTGGCCAACTTCAGAGAACTGGAGCAACGGTATGAGGCCCGGATGCGCGCCGGACGACCCAGGGACGCTTTAGGAGAGCTCCTGGCGATGGGTCGGCGGGCCAACCGCTTCTTCGACTCGGAGGCGCCATGGCAGAGACGCAAAGAAGATCCGGATCAGGCTCGGGAGACGCTCTATACCTGCTCAGTCCTGCTCGGCTCTATCGCCTACCACGCAGCTCCTTTCGTCCCGGAGGCCGTCGAACGTCTCGGAAGGTTCTTCAGTGGACCCCTAGCACGCATCTCGGACCTTGAAGCTCTGCCGGACGCCTACAGCGCCAAAAACGCCAAACCGCTGTTCCGTCGGGTCGAAGACGCGGAGGTCGAGGCGGCCGAGAAGAGGCTCTCCGATGCAGCCGAAGGCTAAAAGCCCTTCGGTCCCGTTATCGACGACCAGCTCTCAGCTTCGAACTTTTTGCTGACCGCTGATGGCTGACGGCCGGCCACTTACAAGAAGCGAGAGAGCGAAGATCAAAATTCCGGCGACCACTATGGTCCCTAAAGCTGTCCGCAGTCCGAAAACCTCCGCCAGCCCGCCTACGATCACTGGTCCCAGGAGGAAACCGCCGTACCCGAAGGTGGTGACGACCGAGATGGCCGCTCCGGCCCTCCCGGAAGGTGCCAGGTCCCCGGCGGTGGAGAAGGCCACGGGCACTACTGCTGAGAGCGCCAGCCCCACGACGAGGAACCCGACGACGACAAAGAGCGGCTCCCGGGTGGCCAAAGAGATCATCATCCCCCCGGCCGCCAGCAGCCCCGCCCCCAAGAGGGTCTGGCGATTGCCGAAGCGGACCACGACTCCGGCGGCACCCAGTCGTCCCGCGGCCATCGCGGCGTGGAAGACAGCTACGCCGGAGGCTCCCACGAGCGCGGGGAGCGCGAGCGACTGTCGCAGGTAGATACCGGACCAGTGCTCCATCTCCCCCTCCGAGAGCAACCCTAGAGTCGCGATCGCGGCGACGAGAAGAAGGGGGACGTTCCGGTAGAGCGGGGAACGCTCGATCTCCTCGCCACTCTCCGACGACCCCGCGCATGGGGGGAAGCCGGTCAGCGCCACTGCGAGGATCACCGCCCCCAGCGGAATCAACACCCCGAGATAGACGTACCGGTAATCCATGCCCGCCGACAGCAAGGCGCCCGCGAAGAGGGCCCCGGTCACTCCACCGCCGCTGAATGCCGCGTGAAGCAAGGCCATGAACCGGCGGCCGGTGCTCTTCTCCAGATCGACGGCGGCGGCGTTTATCCCCACGTCGTAAAGTCCGGAGGCGGCGTAAAGGGTAACCAGGGCTGCAAGTAAGGACGCGTAGCTTCCGGTAAGCGCCAGCCCGACGATGCCAGCCCCGAACACGCTCGCCGAACCTACCAGGAACGGGCGCCGTCCCAACTGGTCGGCGGCCCACCCGAGAAGGGCCATGGCTAAGATCGAGGCCGCCGCCCCGATGAAGAGGGCGAACCCTAGGGGGCCGGGCGAGAGATCTAGCGCGCTGCTCAAGTCCGCTAGCAAGACCGCAAAGGTCCCCCAGAAGAGACCAAAGAAGCCGAAGGCGAAGAGCAGCAAGACGAAGAGCCAAGACCCGGACGCTCGTCGCGCCGCCTCCCCGCTCACCGGGGCGCGTCTTTGCCCGAGAACACTACCCTTCGCCGCTCCCGCGCGCGAGGCGCTCCACGGAGATCGTTATGAGCTTGCGCACCACGATGGTCAGGGCCGCTACCTGTATCGCCGTCCACGTCGGGTCGAGTATGAGGTTCAGAAGGCCGGCCCCGATAAAAAACTCCAGCCCTAAGGCCATGTGGCCCACTATCCGCCGGGGTACGTGCGGACCGAACCCGGCCCGTAGAGCCCCGAGGACTGCCCATACGACGCCGATAAAGATCACCACGCTCCCCACGAACAGCAGGGTAGTTCGCAAAACGTCCAGCCCAGCGTAGTACAGGTCCACTCGACTCTAGCCGCCAGGGGCGTCGCGCTCGAACCTCGGCAGGTCCTGCTCGCGCTCAAGCTCTTTTTGGAGGAAGTAGTTGAGCACCGTGCGGATGACTACGATCGCCGCGAGCAACTGGACCTCCTCGAAGGTCGGGGCGACCGCCGTGGCGAGGATGTCGGACGCGAGCTGAAACTCCAGCCCCAGCGCCAGAAAGCGCCCTAGGTAGAGTCGGAGGTCGGAGTTCGTGTCCTTCCTCATTCCCAGCAGCGAGAGGACGTACCGGAACACCGTCCCGGCAGCCCCAATTCCTATGACCGCGGCGCCGATGGCCTCTACCGCGAGCCGCAGGTAGCCGACCGCGATGATCAAGAACTCTTCCACGCCTCAATGGTACCGGAAGCTCGGGGGACGTGGGCCAGAGCGCATTAAGCGTTTCGTGAGGAGCCGTTAAGGGTCGAGCAACCTCTGCTGGGATCTGATCGTCATCAGCGCCGCCCCGACCACGGTTCGCGGTTCCGCTTTACCCTGAACCGGGCCTAACTCGGAGAGAAGAACCTACCACGTGCGCTACGCTTTCCTGTGCTCGGTCGCCACCTCGTAGGTGCCGTCGGAGAGACCGCGGAGCTCATAGTCGCCGAAGAGGATCGGGTCGGCGGTAGCGAGGCAGAGAAAGACCCGCACCGCGAGGTTCCGGATCTCGCTTTCGGCGTGTCCGTCGGCCCGCATCTCGACTATGTGCCTCAAGGCCCTCACGTTCCCCGTGAACACCATCGGCGCCTCAGTCTCGTTGGGCAACACCGAGCGCGCTGTCTGTTGCACCTTCTTACGCGCGTCGGTCTTGTGCTCTGCGTCGAGCAGCGTAACCCCCTTCTCCTGGCGCTCCAACAAGCGGTCCGCCATCGCCTCGTACTCAGCGGCGGCCCGGTCGGCCCGCTCCTCAAAGAGGGCGTGAAGCTCCGGATCGTCCTGGTACTCGGGGCGCTCTACAAAACGCAATACACTCCCCGAAACGTAACGTTGCGAAACCTGGCTCACGCCCACTCCGGCCCTGTGTCGAACCAGCTCGTGGGTGACGCTGCGGCTGATACCATAGAGCAGGAAGCTGAAGTTGGCGTGCTCCAACACGCTGCCGTGTCCGGCGGAGGTGAGGCGCTCGAAGTACGCCGCAGCGTTCTCGTTGGTGGTGCGGCGGGGACCGAAGGATGCGTAGCACAACTGTCCCGCCGTCTTGCAGAGTTGGGAGGAGTCGGGGAGCCACGTAGGGTCATCCGTGTAAGCGGGAAAGCCCAAATCAGGATTAAAGCCTTCCAAAAATCCTCCGAGGCCCGCGACGTTGGTCCTGGGGCTAGCGAGCACGACCACGCCGGGTGCTCTGAGGTACGCGGTTCCGGCCCGCGTGCGGTAGACCGGAGAATGCACAGCGGGGAAACCGTCTACTACCTCCCCACCCAAAGCCTCGAACAGTTCCGATACGTGCCCGGCGCTCCGACTGCTGGTCTCCAAAAGACTCCCTTCTCCGCTCGTTCGGGTGAAGGTTAGCGCATCAGGCTTAGCCTATCTAGCGTCACTCTAACACCCGAGGAGGACACCGTCCGCCAAACGCTGGAGCTTGGTCATAAGCCCTAAGGACTTGAGCCGGTAACGGGCGACAAGGACTCGCCACAAACCCTGAAACCAGATGGCCAGTGCTCCACCAAAAAGGGAGCGGGTCCGAAAGGACCCACTCCCTCGATTGCGGCCTTTTTGGCTACAGACTTGTCGTTAGCCGGAAGCCGACGCGGCCTGGTTGACCTGCTGGTCACAGGTCGCCGTGTTCGTGGGGCTCACGTCGATCGTGGAGCCGACCTCCTCGAACTCGAAGTCGTCGGTCACGGAGTCGTACTGGATGAGGTCGATCACGTTCTGGGCGTTGCCGGTGTTACCGACACCCTGGATGTTCGCACAC
>DATDKT010000254.1:0-7638 GCA_036519775.1 Rubrobacteraceae bacterium | reverse complement strand
AGCTCGTCGTCCCACTCGAGATCGAAGATGTTGTACATCATGGTACGCGAGGCGTTGGAGTAGTCGGTTACGTGCTCGCGGCCGCCGGTCAGCTTGTAGATTAGCCAGGTATCTATGGTGCCCATGGCGATCTCGCCGTTCTGCGCTCGTTCTTTAAGGCCTTCGACATTATCCAGCATCCATTGGACCTTTGATCCGGAGAAGTACGCGTCTATGACGAGGCCGCTCTTGTCCCGGACCATGTCGTCGTAGCCCTGCTCCGAGAGCTCGCCGCAGATCCCCGCTCCCCGCCGGTCCTGCCAGACGATGGCGTTGTGCACCGGCTCGCCCGATTCGCGATCCCACATCACGACGGTCTCGCGCTGGTTGGTGATGCCGATAGCCGCCAGATCCCCCGGCGACACACCGGCGTCTTCGAGTGCGTCCTGCACGACCTGCATGGAGACGTCCCAGATCTCGTTAGCATCGTGCTCTACCCAGCCCGGCTGCGGATAGTGCTGGGTGAACTCCGAATAAGCTTCCCCCACGGTCGCGCTGTCGTGGTTAAAGACCATCGCCGTCGTCCCCGTGGTCCCCTGATCTATAGCTAGTACATAGTCTCCTGCCATACCTTCCCCTTTCTCTCCTTTCCCACCACGAAACACGCTTGCCCCTGGTCAGTCCCCTAACCACCTCCTCACGGCGTGAGCCCCGCGCGAAACCTCAAGCTTCCGGTAGAAGATTACCGAACTCGGCGGCTTCGCGCGAGGCTCCCTCTCATCTCTATGCCTACGCCGCTTATATTACTTTGTACACGAGTAGTCTACAGTGCCCAAAGCACAGTGCCCAAAGACGCGCGTCAAGGAGCGCGCCACATCTTCTGGTGGCTCGTCGAGACTCCAGCGGCGCCCGCCGCGAGTATGGAGGAGATGTCTTCGAGGCTTTTGAGGAGTCCGCCGGCCAGGACGGGTCTTTTGAGGAGCTCGGGGTAGGCTGGGGCCACCTTCGGGTAGGCGAGGGCGGGGAGGATTTCGACGCAGTGAGGTTGTGCGCGCCGGATCAGCTTCACCTACCGCTCTACGGCGCCGTAGTCTATGGTGAAGAGGCAGTGGATGGTGAGGAGCTCCGTCTCCCTGCTAGCTCGATTACGTGCCGGTGCGTGAAGATCACACCCTCAATCCGCCCGGAGAGGAACCGCAACCCGCTCGCGTCCGCGGAGACCCCGCCGACCAGGTCCACATTGATACACATTGGCGGCCTGCGCCCCGCCGCCTTCTCCCTCTTCAGTACCCGGAAGATGTCGCCCCCGAGCACGAACACCGCCGCGTGCGTACCCGCGAGCGCCGCCCGGAGCGCGCTGTCCGGTCCCCGCACCGCGGGTATCGCCGGGTTGCATTGCAACTCCCCAAAGAAAGCGCCAACCCTCACTTCGGCTACCTTCCCCACGAGAATACTCTACCATCTTGCGAGATACGGTTTCTTCGCCGTCCTCCGCAATACTCTGATTGCGCTAAACTCTCACAGGGAGCGTGCGCGCGGATGGGAAGAGCGGGAGGAGCGCCATGAGCATAAAGTTTGCGGGCATACACCACGTGACCGCCATCGCCGAAGACCCCCAGGAGAACGTAGACTTCTACGCGGGCGTTCTAGGTTTGCGGCTGGTGAAAAAGACCGTGAACTTCGATGACCCCGGCAGCTACCACCTCTATTACGGCGATGCGACCGGTAACCCGGGCACCATCATGACGTTCTTCTCCTGGCCCGGCGTGCACCGGGGACGCATCGGTAACGGCCAGGTGAGCGCGACCTCCTTCGCCGTTCCGGAGGACTCTTTGGGCTACTGGGTTGAGCGGCTCCTGCAGCACGGCGTCCGCTTCGAGCAGCCGAAGAAGCGCTTTGAGGAGACGGTCCTGGCCTTTCGCGACCCAGACGGGCTCGCGGTCGAGCTCGTCACCCGGTCCGGAGGGGAAGGCGGTGACGTCTGGGAGCGGAGCCCGGTACCCTCGGAGTACGCGATCTGGGGGATCTCTGGGGTGTCGCTCTCGGAGCAGTCGGGAGAGGTCACCAGGGACCTCCTCGCTAGTTTCCTGGGCTTTGAGAAGGTCGAGGAGGCGAACGGGCGGACGCGGTACCTCACCACGAGCACCGGCGGGAGCTTCGCGGATGTTTTAGAGCGCCCGGACGGCCCCCGCGGGCTTACGGCGGTCGGAACGGTGCATCATGTAGCGTGGCGGGCGCCGGACGAGAAGACGCAAAGGGAGTGGCGGGAGGAGATCTCGGCCCGCGGCCTCCACGTCACCCCCGTCCTCGACCGCAACTACTTCCGCTCGATCTACTTCCGCGAACCCGGCGGGGTGCTCTTCGAGATAGCCACCGACCAGCCCGGCTTCGCCGCTGACGAAGAAGCGGATCACCTCGGCGAAAGCCTCAAGCTCCCGTCCTGGCTGGAGAAGGATCGGGAGCGCATCGAAGACGGCCTCCCCCCCGTCCACCTCCCCCGCAAGGAGGGCTAGAGCATGTCCGAAGATCCCGGATTCATCCACCGTTTCGTCCCTCCGGAAAGGGGCGACCCGACCACCCTGCTCCTCCTGCACGGTACCGGCGGTGACGAGAACGACCTCCTCCCACTTGGCCGCATGCTCGACGAGGAGGCCGCGCTCCTCTCCCCCCGCGGCAAGGTCCTGGAGAACGGCATGCCCCGCTTCTTCCGCCGGCTCTCGATGGGAGTCTTCGACGAGGAGGACCTCGTGAGACGCACCCACGAGCTTGCGGGCTTCGTCGAGGAGGCCGCCTCCGAGCACGGCCTCGACCCGCAACGTCTCTTCGCGGTCGGCTTCTCGAATGGGGCGAACATCGCGGCGAGCCTGCTCTTGCTCCACCCCGGCCTGCTGGCCGGCGCGGTTCTGCTCAGGGCGATGGTGCCGTTCGAGGCGGAGACGCCTCTCGATCTCCAGGGCACGCCGGTCTACCTGGCGGCGGGACGCTCAGACCAAATGGTTCCGCCGGAGAGCACCGAGCGTCTTGCGAAGCTGTTGCGGGAAGCGGGGGCGGAGGTCACGTTAGACTGGCAGCCCGGAGGACACGGCATCGGACGCGCCGAGATCGAGGGCGCTCGCGCCTGGCTAGCGGGCGCTATCCCAAGGATGAGATAGTGACCTGCCTAGAAGATCCGTTGGAGAATACTACCCTCGCTCGGCCTCTAACATATTAAGTATGTCTTTATCAGGGATGACTTAAATATAACCTCTTGTTATTGACCATATAAGCTTCTGCTGATATGTTGCGGTGGTGGGATTCATGGCGGCGAGAATTAGCATACAGAGCTTGCGCGTCTTTCTGTCCATCCTTGAGCATGGTTCGCTCTCGGCCGCTGGTAGGGACTTGGGAATGACACAGCCAGCCGTCTCGAACCATCTGCACGCTCTGGAAGAGCACTTTGGGGTGACGCTGCTCATGAGGGGGCGGCGTCTGCAACCGATGCCCGCCGGGGAATGCCTCGCGGGGCACGCCCGGCGAGTGCTCGAGGACCTAGCAATTCTGGAGGCGGAGGTAGCGCGGCACGCCGGACCGCGCGGGCGGTTAGTCGTGGGGGCATCCTCGACACCGGGTGAGCTATTGATGCCACGCCTCGCAGTGGAGTTCTCTGCCCACTACCCGGACGTGGCGCTCGACGTGCACATCGTCGATACTGAGGAGACGATAGCCGCCCTTTTGCACCATGACATCGAGGTCGCCGTCGTGGGTCGCGAAGTCGATGATCCCCGGCTAGTCGGTACCGTCATTGGGCGGGACGAGCTGGTCGTGGTCGTCGCCACCGACGACCCCCTCATTGGAGCCGAGGTGGGACCGCTGGATCTCGCCGACCGGCCGTTCGTGTTGCGGGAAGAGGGGTCGGCGACGCGCCGGGTCGTCGAGGATGCGTTGGCGGCCGCCGGCGTCACGCCTCGGGTGGCCATGGAGCTAGGGTCCAACGCCGCCGTGGTGGGGGCGGTCGCGGCGGGCGCGGGCATCGGGGTCGTCCCGGTGCGTACGCTAGGAGCACGGTCGGCGGTGAGCACACTCAAGGTTCAGGGACTCACCTTTCTGCGGCCTTTCGTGCTCGCAACCGAGCGCAACCGGCCACTCTCTCCGGCCGCCGAGGCCTTCGTCGAGATCTGCACCGGAACGATTCGTACCGCAACGGAATGCCTATGATCCAGCGCCTCTCGGCGTCCGGTTTGCTCCGCAGTGCCACCCTACCTTCAGAGGCGTTTGTCGAAACCTGCGTAAATGAAAGGGGCAATCTTCGATCCACAGGCTTCCGGCGGTCATAAGCGTTGTGGTGCTGCTCCTGGCCCTTGCAGGCTGCGGCGGCGGCGGTGTCGGTGAGCAGGAGTCTGGCGACCCCGATCCGCTCCGGGTCGGCCTGATCCCAAACCAGAACCCGGAGTCGGTCGAGGCGAATTACGAGCCCTTCGGCGATTACCTCTCGTAGCAGCTCGGGCGGGAGGTCGACCTTACCGTGCCGACGAGCTACGGTGCCGTGGTCGAGGCGATGGTCAACGACGAGCTGGACCTCGCGTACTTCGGTGGCCTCACCTACGTGCAGGCCCGCAACCGGGGAGAGGTCACGCCGCTGGTTACGGAGATCAACCCGAGGACCGGAGACGCAACGTACCGCTCCGTCATCATCGTCCCCGCGGACAGCGACGTGCAGGAGGTCTCGGAGCTCAAAGGCCGGGACTTCGCCTTCGGGAGCGCGTCGAGCACCTCGGGGTCGCTCTACCCTGCCATAACGCTCCGGGACGCGGGCGGTATCGACTACCGGACGGACCTCGGCAACTTCGCCTACACTGGGGGACACGACGCTACGGCACAGGCGGTCGCCAACGGTGGAGTGGACGGGGGCGGCCTCGAGGACCGTATCCTGTACGACCTGATAGAAGATGGGGCGGTCGACGGGGACTCCGTCCGCGTCATAGAGGAGTCCGAACCTATCGAGGGCTACCCGTGGGTGGTGCGCGACGCGCTTTCGGACGAGCTGAAAGAGCAGATCGTGCAAGCCTACCTCGACATAGACGAGCTGGCGCTTTTGGACCTCCTGCGCGCCGACGGCTACCAGAGGGTCGAGCCCGAAGATTACGACTACGTCGAAGAACAGGCGACCGAGCTTGACCTCCTCACAACGCAATAACAACGAGGAGTCGCCCTCCCGGCTCTCCCTTGCGGGCGTCATGGTCCGCTTCGGCGAGACGCTGGCGCTCGATGATCTGAGCCTCGAGGTCGAGCCGGAGGAGAGGGTCGCCGTCATAGGCGCCTCCGCCGCGGGCAAGTCCACACTCTTCAGAGCACTGACCCGGACCGTAACTCTGGCCGGCGGCAAGGTCACCCTTGGCGGTCGAGATCTGTACACGCTCTCGAAAAAGGAGCTAAAAGACGTGCGGCGCCGCGTCGGCACCATCTACCAGTCGTACAACCTCGTCCCGCAGCTCCCCGCGGGCGTAAACGCGGCTCTGGGCGAGGTCGGCGACATGGGTAGCGCAAAGACGTTGCGCACCTTCCTCACCGGTCCGAATCGCGCGCTCGCCAAAAGAGTAGAGGCGGCGCTCGAGAGAGTCGGCCTCGCAGGTCTAGCCTGCCAGAGGACGGCGAACCTCTCCGGCGGCCAGCAACAAAGGGTCGCGGTGGCGCGCCTTCTGGTGCAGCGCCCCGACCTCGTTCTGGCCGATGAGCCCTTCGCCGCCGTCGACCCCCTCACGACCGAGAGGCTGGTGGAGGCCCTATTCGATCTCAACGGCGAGGGCGCGACGCTCGTGGTCAACCTTCACGACGTGCTGATAGCCCGCCGCTTCCCCCGCATCGTGGCCCTGAGGGAGGGCCGCCTCGTTTTCGACGGGCCACTCGAGCAGCTCACCGAGGAGGGCCTCGACAGGATCTACGCCGGCGACCCGTACGGCACCGGGGCCAGCACGCTCGAGGGAGGCGAAGACACGCTCCACCGCCGGCACGACCCGGTACGGATCTCGGAGGGACAAGATGGCATCTCCGCCCACTGAAGCCCGCACGGGCGGGGCCAGAATGGGTGGCGCGCTCCCGCTCTTCTCCTGGAAGACGAGCTTGGTGGTCCTCGTTGTGCTCGGCCTAACCGGCTGGAGCTTCTACGGAACCGAGTTCGACCTCGTCGAACTCTTCTCCAGCACCCGGCCGATGGAGCGGTTCGTCTCGGGGATGTTCCCGCCCGACTTCTCGGCGGTGACCCTGCGGCAGACAGGCACCGGCCTCATGGAGACCTTCCAGATGTCTTTCCTCGGAGCGCTCATCGGAGCAGCAGCCGCCCTCCCGCTCTCGGCGCTCGCAACGCAGGAGCCTTCTACCGTGGGCGCCTCGCGCACCGAACGTCTCTTGCGGGCCATCCCATACCACGCGGCACGCCTCATCATCAACGTCTTCCGCTCCGTCCCGGACATCCTCTGGGCGCTAGTCTTTGTCGTGGCCGTGGGCCTCGGCCCGTTCCCAGGGACGCTCGCCCTCGCGGTGCATTCGGCCGGCATCCTGGGGAAGCTCTACAGCGAGACGCTCGAGGCGGTGCCGAATCGCCCCGTGGAGGCGCTGCGGGCAACAGGAGCTGGCACACTTCAGGCTTTTCTATTCGGGAGGTTCCCACAGGGCGTGATCGGCTTGACATCGCTCACGCTCTACCAGTGGGAGTGCAACATCCGTTCGGCGGCCGTGCTGGGCCTCGTCGGGGCGGGAGGCATCGGACAGCAGATCATCATCTCTATGAACCTCTTCGACTACTCAAAGGTCGCCAGCCTCGTTGGTGCGACCATCGTCGCAGTGCTCGTGGTGGACGGCCTCTCGACCGCGATTCGCCGCAGGCTCGTTTACTAGCCTCCGGATGTAGAGTCACGGGTGAAACCGATGTGAACTCGGAAGATGGAGTATCCTGCGGAGCTGCGCTTCGTAACCTATTTTTCTCCTGGCATCCCGCTAGCGTTCGAAGCGACTAACCGCTAAAACCGTTTAGAATACGACTCCACCGAACCGTAGCAGGCTCGCTGGTTCGAGTCCTCCAATTGCCTGCACAGTTCCCTTGTGGACTCCGCAGAGCCGTAGTGGCTGGTGTACAGGCTTGCCAACCCGTCGATGCATGGCTCCACTTGTTCCGGGTCGCCGCTCTCGCAAGCCGATTCGGCCAGTTTCGGGTCGTTTATGTTCTCTTTGATCGTTTGGGTGCTGTTTCGGAAACCAAAACCCAGGGTTCCTCCTGGTTAGAGTGCCGGATACATCGATGCTCCCGTCCGGGGCAGGCTCCACCCTCAGCCGCATAATCATGTAGACGTGGTGACGCTCCTCGGGGGAGAGGCCGTCGAGGGCCTCGGATACTATCTCAGCGTAGAACTTTACCAAGGCATCACGGTTCCACTCTAGCTTCTCCATCTTCTTCTTGCGGCGAGAGAGGATTTCGAGCCTCCGCTGCGCCATATTACGGGTTTCTGTATAGCATCCACGGGCGCCTCTGCGAGCTAGCCGAATTCCTTCTGTTCGTAATCCTTATCGAAGAACTGGGATATGTCGGCCATGTTTTTCTCCTCTCGGATTCTTCCTTCTTGCTCCGGCTAGAACTCGAAGATGATGCGGCTCTTTCCCCTCGATCCTCCGGGTCTGCCGCCTCGGCGT
>DATDKT010000253.1:0-5807 GCA_036519775.1 Rubrobacteraceae bacterium | reverse complement strand
TGTACTCCGATGGGTTCACGATAGAGATAGACTTATGCCCGTCATGGTAGAATACGTCTCCGCGCGGACGTAGCTCAGTTGGTAGAGCGCCAGCTTCCCAAGCTGGAGGTCGCGGGTTCGAAGCCCGTCGTCCGCTCTTTTCTTTTGTAGGTGGTCAGCACTTCAGCTTCTCGCAGCGCGGCTCTCGTACAATTCGTGAAACGTTTTCCCGCAGAGACATTTTGAGCGAATGGTTCACCGAGCACTGCGGAGCAACGAACTCCAGCCTTCTTGCTGACAAGCTGAAGTGCTGACCGGCTGGCTAGCTGACCAGCTTTATTAAGCGCCGTTCCTCCCGATGATCTGGCCGGTCTTCGGGCTCCTGCGGCCCCGGATCTTACGCATCAGCCACTTGGCAGGGTCGTAGTACTCGTCGGCGACACGCTCTTTTAAGGGGATGATGGAGTTGTCGGTGATGTGGATATCCACCGGGCACACCTCAGTGCAGCATTTGGTTATGTTGCAGAACCCGACGCCGCCGCGGCCCTCCTTGAGGTACTCTAGGCGTCTCTCGGTGTCCTTGGGGTGCATTTCGAGCCACTGGGTCCTCACGAAGAAGCGCGGCCCCGCAAACTCAGGGTGCTTGTGGTGGGTACGCAAGACGTGGCAGACGTCCTGGCACATAAAGCACTCGATGCACCTCTTGGGCTCGTAGAGGCGCTCCACGTCCTCCTCGTACATCTCAAACGGTGCTTGCTCGTCGGTGGTGAACGGCTTTATCGAGGCGGAGACCTCGTAGTTCCACTTTACGTCCGAGACGAGGTCCTTTATCACCGGGAACGCGCGCATGGGGTGCACCCGTATCTCCTGCCCCTCGTACTCCTCGACCCGTGTCTTGCAGAGAAGCTTGGGCTTACCGTTGATCTCCGCGCTGCACGACCCGCAGTGGGCGGCCTTGCAGTTCCAGCGTACTGCCAGGTCCTGAGCCTGCAACGCCTGGATGTTCAGGACCGCGTCGAGGACGACCATGCCCTCCACGGCTGGTATCTCGTACTCGATCTCCTCGCCGCCCGTCGCGTCGCCCCGGAAGATCTTCAGCCTTACGTTACCGCTGGCGATCTCCAGCTCGTCCTGATGTAGGTCGGCGTGGGCTTTGGAGGCCGCCCTCTCCTCGCCCTGGCCGTTGGTCTCCGTCATACCTTCGCTTCCTCCTCGAACAGCTGCGAGAGGTGCTCGGGCATCGGCCGTATCTCTTTTCTCTCGATGCCGACCTCGTTTTGCAGGTCCTTCTTGACGATAAAGTTGAGGCCCCCGAGCTCCTCGTCTGGGCCGTCGTAGTCGAGTCTCCACTGTGCCCCGCGCCGCTCCGTGCGCTCAAGCGCGGTCCTGAGGATGATCTCCGATACTTGTATGAGGTGGTAGACGTCCATCGCGGCGTGCCAGCCCGGGTTGAAGAGCGTCGAGCCCTTGACCTTAACGTTCGGTATGCGGTCCTTGAGAGCCAGCACCTTCCCGAGGCCCTCCTTCAGGGAGTCCTCGTTGCGCATCAGGTTCGCGTGCTCCATCATCGCGTCCTGAAGCTCCTGCTGGATCATGAACGGATTCTCGTCGCTGTCGCTCTCTGGCTTCTCCAGAGGCTCTAACACCCGCCGCTTCTCTTCGGCCACCTCAGAGGCCTCGATCTCGGTCGAGTGCGTGCTCTCCTCGGCGTAATCGCAAGCCCCCTCGCCGGCCCGGCGCCCAAAGACCAAAAGGTCAGAGAGCGAGTTACCGCCGAGCCTGTTGGCTCCGTGCAGCCCGCCGCCTACCTCGCCTGCCGCGAAGAGCCCGGGTATGTTGGTGGCGCAAGTCTCGGGCTCGACCTTGATCCCGCCCATCGTGTAGTGGATGGTTGGGAAGACCTCCATCGGCTCCTTGGAGATGTCGATGTCGGCGAGGTTCTTGAACTGCTCGTACATCGTCGGGAGCTTCTTCATGATGCCGTTGTAGCCGAGGTGCGTGATGTCCAGGTACACCCCACCGTGCTCGCTGCCGCGGCCCTCCGTGACCTCGGTGTAGTTGGCTCGGGCGACCACATCGCGCGAGGAGAGCTCCATCCTCTCAGAGTCGTAATTCTCCATGTACCGCTTGCCCTCGGAGTTTCTGAGGACGCCGCCCTCGCCGCGCACACCCTCGGTCACGAGGAGGCCGCGCACACCGGGAGGCCAGACCATCCCCGTAGGATGGAACTGCACCATCTCCATGTCTACCAGTTCGGCGCCCACGTTGTATGCCAGGATCACACCGTCCCCCGTGCCCTCCCAAGAGTTCGAGGTGACCTTGTAGATCCGGCCCCAGCCGCCGGTCGCCATAACGACCGCCTTGGCCTTGAAGTGGATGAACTTGCCCGACTCGCGGGTATACGCGAGGGCACCTACCACCCGCCCATCCTTCGTGAAGAGCTTAGTGATAGTCGTCTCCATGTAGACCTTCGCCTCGGTGGAGAGAATCTTCTCCTGGAGGGTCCGGATCATCTCCAGTCCCGTCCGGTCTCCAACGTGGCAGAGCCTCCGGTACGTGTGCGCTCCGAAGGGACGCTGTGAGATCTTGCCCTCGCTCGTCCGATTGAAGAGCGCACCCCACTGCTCTAGCTCGATGACCCTCTCGGGCGCCTCTTTGGCGAAGATCTCCGCCATCTGCCAGTTGTTGATGAACTTGCCGGCCTTCATGGTGTCTATGAAGTGCTGCCGCCAGGAGTCGTCCGGGTCCACGTTGCCCACGGCCGCCGCAATGCCGCCCTCGGCCATGACCGTGTGCGCCTTGCCCAGGAGCGACTTGCTGACGACGCCGACCGAGAGGCCACGCTCCGTTGCGGCGATGGCCGCCCTGAGCCCCGCGCCGCCGGCGCCGATGATCAGTACGTCGTGCTCCCTGACCTCGTGTTGGTCGTCGAAGGTCCTACCGTTGGTATGTCCGTCTCTCTCCAACTTACCTATCCTTCCCTACAAGATCCTCAAATCTGTTATAGCATCACCGAGCAGGAGCCTTACATAGATGTCCGCGAGCAAAACCGAGAACAGACTCAGCCAGGCCCAGAGCCCGTGCTGACGGTTGAGCACGCTGAGCCAGCTGTACGCCTTGAGCCGGCCCTTGCCGCCGCTCACACACGAGTAGCAGTCCACTCTACCGCCTATCAAGTGCCTCAAGGAGTGGCACGAGAGGCTGTACATCCACAATAACGTCACGTTGACCAGGAAGATCAAGGACCCCACCGTGATCCCGAATGACCCATCGGGCAAGAAAGCCCGCACCGTGTCTAGCGTGAGGAACGCAAGCACGACGAAGGAGCCGTAGAGGAAATACCGATGGACGTTGTTCCAAACAAATAAGTTCCTCTCACCCCGGTAGTTCTCAGTACTCCTTGGCTCGCGCTGCTGGGCCTTGCTCGAGCACGCCGGGGGGTCCCAGAAAAAGGCCCGGTAGTAGGCCTTGCGGTAGTAGTAACACGTGGCCCTGAACCCGAGCGGTATCCACAGCACGAATATTGCGGGCGAGAGCCAGTCGGGCAGCGGAGACGGCACCGGCGGGGAGTAGAACGGCGAAAGGTAGTTCGCGTACTCACCCCTTTCGAAAAAAAGTATCATAACCATTACGTAGATCCCGAACCCCGTCAGGATAGTCGTGACGGTGATCGGACCGACCCACCAGGGGAGCCGCTGGATGGGACGCTTGATAGCGGCGGTTATGCTGGCCAATGCCTACTCTCCCTTTCTAGCACCTGCGAATCTAGGACCTCTAAAGTAGCAGGAGTATAGAGTATCGGACGACGGACTTCTGTGAATCCAATTTGTTTCAATAGCTGTGTTTCAATGACTTTCGCGCCGCTCAGGCAAGAAGGTCCGGGCCGTTCCGTAAGCCGGATTCTGCTTTGAGGAGGCCGGGGGCCTTCGGCCGGTTGGATGTTGTCTCCCGGTGCCGGCAAATGCGCCTTCCTCTGCGGATTTCCTACGAATCCGGGATAGCGCGTTGTCGCGTCGAGCTCGAGGATGTTGGGGTCGGTTGGGGTACGGCGTGGGGTCAAAACAGATCATCCATGGTCCGTGCCGCGTCCTCGCGCATGTCGTCCAGGACGTGAGCATACCTCCTCAAGGTCATCGCTGGGTCGGAGTGCCCGAGCATCTTGGAGACCGTGGGTATGGGAATACCTTGCTTGATAGCTAAGGTCGCGGCCGTATGCCTAAGGTCATGGAAGCGAATCTCGGCGGGCAGGTCAGCCTCGGCGAGCATCTTCCTGAGCGAGCGCATCACGGAATCCCGGCGGCGGACCTTGCCCCTCGTGTTCGGGAAAACGAAACCAGGGTCGGCCCACGAGGAAGCCGCCATTCTCTTTTCAAGCTGGCGCTTCTTGTGCGCCTTGAGGACCGCGACTGTGCGAGATCCTATCCCGATTCGGCGCTCCTCGCCGGTCTTGGTGGTGGAGACGCGCGTTCGGGTGCGCGTGTCCGCGGAGCGCCGCACGGTGACAGAGCCCTTCTCTGAGAGACCCAAGTCCTCCCACCGGAGCGCCGCGAGTTCGCCCTGCCTCATCCCGGTGCGGAGCGTCAAGGTTATCAGGGCTTCGTCCCGCGTGCCCTCTGCGGCGGAGATCAGTCGAGACGCCTCCTCGTTGGAGAGCGCACGCATCGGGGACTCTCCGCGCAGGGCGGCCTTCTTCACCCGAGCGGCGGTATTGGAGGGAAGCAGTCCATCATCTACGGCCTGGTTCAGGGCTACGGAGAGTACCCCCTGCATGACGCCCACGGTATTCGGGTTCAGGCCCTCCTCGATCTTGCGCGCCTTGAACGCGCGCACGTGGGCTGCGCTCAGGTTGCGCAACTTGAGCCGCGCGAAGAACGGCAGCAGGTGGTTCCGGCACGTCCTCTCGTAACGCTCAAAGGTTCCCTCGCTCACCTGATACCGTGCGGTATCCGAGAGCCAGCTTTCGAGGTACTCGGCTACTTTGAGCCCCTTCGGATCTAAGAACATGACGCCCCGGTTCTGGTCCGCCAGCGCCGCGATCTTCTGATCGCTCGCCTCCCTAGCGGTAGCGCCGTAGAAGCTCACCCGCCGGCGACCGGTCGGGGTGTCCAGGACAGCGCGGGCCTCGTAGCGGCCGTTCTTGCGGCGGCGGGTTGTTGAGCCTTCTCCGTTAGCGTTCTTCTTTCACCTCGCCATGTCCCGTATGCTAGCGCCCGGTGCGAGGCGGCGCTAGTTCACTCTGGCACTGGTTCCTAGATGGGGAACCGTACACAAGTGTCAAAGGCGGTGGCCAGCGAGGAGAGGAGCCGAACCACTAGACTCTGCGGGCGGTCCACGACAGAGCCGCGGCTCTTCCTCAGAAGACGGCGGGCGCTAGCTAGAAGTGGCCCTAGAGGCGCGAGAAGGCTCTGTAACGGTCTCCGAGGGGTAACGGAGGGGCCACCACCTACCCTCGGGGTCGCAGGAGCCCTCACAGCACAGCTCGTGGCTCTACGGGTTCTTCTCTTCGGGACGTAGTGAGTCGCTGGTAAGCCGGTGGAGGCACCGGTCACCGCCTTGCCGTAGTCTCTAGGCTGCCTGCATATCTATCCAACCGCGCTACATGTTGTGTTGCCCACTACGCTTATTAGGGTGCGCAACGGCCCTTTGCCTCGGTCTTAACGCATAACGATTCGCCGGGCTGAATATGGGTTTCCGAGAATACACTCCTTCTCGGCAATTCGTGAATAGAGCCGACGGCCTACGTCGCGTCTGGCTCTTGTTCGGCGCCGGGCGTGCCGCTGAAGATCTCGACGATCACCCCGAGGTCGCGGTCGGTCGGGAGGTAGGCG
>DATDKT010000252.1:0-2598 GCA_036519775.1 Rubrobacteraceae bacterium | reverse complement strand
AGGGGCGGGAAGGCGCGATCTACCTCAACACCGAGAAAGTCGCAGCGATCATCACCTCTTGGGCTAGCATGCCTAGTACTACAGAGGAGCCTACCAGGGCGGAGCTTAGCAGGGCGGAGTAGGGAGAGGACAACGGAAAGGGCCGGGGTCTAACAGCCCCGGCTCTCTTCATTCTTGGAGTTTCTGAGAACGGCCAAAAGCGGCAACCGAGTTTCCGAGAATCGGCATCTCCGGAACCTCACTTTCCGAGAACACCCTCCTTCTCGGCAGTTGGGTGAATAGGGGCAATGGCAGCCTCCTTGTTGAGGTGTAAGGACTCTTGGCCTCTCATATTCCTCTTAAAAATAGGTGCCATCCTGGAGGTGAAGCAATCCGCCGCGGGTAAGCGGGGGAGTGTTATAGGGAAAGTTAGGTGGAAACATCGGTTATCGGGTATGTAATGCTCACTATGAATCGCTTGTCAGCAACCTCTTGATATCTAATGCTGTTGCGTTGGATCACGATCATCGCTGCGGTAGCCCTTTTCTTAGCCGGCTGCGGTAGCGGTCAGCCGAACTCCCAGAGCAACTCCGGTCCGCAAGAACTCTTCACCGAAGAGTCCTGGAACTTCGACGAAGACTCCCCAGGCGATCCTCCGGCGGGCGCGGAGGTCTTCAGCGGCACCTGGGAGGTACGTCCCGAGTCCGACGCACCTACCGAGCCGAATGCCGTATGCCAGTCTGGAGAGGCGCAGTTCCCGGCCCTTGCCCTAAGCGATGAGGAGTACACCGACCTCGCGATGAGCACGAGCTTCAAGCCGATCTCGGGCGAAGAGGATCAAGCCGCTGGGCTTATCTTCCGGGTACAAGACGAAGGCAACTACTACATCGTGCGTGCTAACGCGCTCGAGGACAACGTCGCCATCTTCAAGTATGTCAAAGGACGACGCAGCGAGATAGCGAGCGAATCGCCCGACGTAGAACTAGGGGAATGGCAGGAGCTTAGGGTCGAGGTGACTGCCGACAAGATACGCGCCCTCCTGGGCAGGAAGGAAGTCGTGGAGGCGACCGACGACGAGTTCGCCTCAGGCAGGGTGGGGCTGTGGACCAAGGCGGACTCAGTCACCTGCTTCGACGATGTCTCGGTAGAGACGTAATGAGCGCACCGACTCATATCGAGCGAGGAGAATTACCATGAGCACGGTGGACCAAAGAAAACGTCTTAGGGTGGGTGAGTTTGTGCGAGTTGTGAGCCGACGCCGCTTCCTGCAGCTCCTCGGCGGCGCAGCTGGCGCCGTGGCTGTGAGCGAAGCACTGGCGGCCTGCAGTCAGGGCACTAGTAGTCAGGACATCGGTAATGAGACCGAGGATTCGGTCACCGCCGGGACCACTACACCTACTTCCCTTGTACGCCTCTCCTCGGTCGTGACCCCCCAAGATGGTGGCCTCTATGACGACCTCCTCCCTGAGTTCGAGCAGCAGACAGGTTATAAAGTGGAGCTCACGACAGGGGAGGATGTTTACAGAGCGGCGCGCGACGGACAGGCTGATGTGGTCCTGTCCCACTATGGCCACAAGGATACCCAAGCCTTCGTGCAGGACGGCTATGGGCAGTGGCCTCAGACTGTCTTCTTCAATCAGCTGGCCTTGCTCGGTCCCCCAAGTGACCCAGCGCAGGTGCAGAACCTGACCGATATGGTGGAAGCCTTCCGCCGCATTGCACAAACCCAGTCGCCCTTCATTGTCAACAATGCCAAATTGCTCAAATACCTAAGCGAGATCCTGTGGAACGAGGCCGGCTCTCCCCAGAAGGGAGGATGGTACCGCGACGAAGGGATGCAACACGAGGCTGCTATAGCAGCGGCAGCGCAGCGGGGCGGATACGTCCTCTGGGGGCTCACCCCATTCCTGCGAACACAGCAGCAGAACAAGGTCGAACTGCAACCCCTCGTGCTGAACGACCCTCTATTACGACGGATCATGGTGACCGTTGGGGTCAATCCCGACAAGGTGTCAGGGGTAAACGTGGAAGGCGCAGAGGCCTTCCAACACTATCTGCTGGCCCCGAGCACGCAAGCTCGGATTCAGGCCTTTCGCTTACCTGGGATCGACCAGCAGATCTGGTGGCCAGCTGGCCGGGACAATGCCAGTTACGTCTTGCCGAACCTCTAAAGAGGTGGTCATAAAGGTTGATCCGGACCCTGGCCTTTGCTTTCTTGGTGGACGCCTATCAGCAAGCAGTCTAGCTACTCCTCAGAGACCTTATAGACGCCCTTCGCCTCCAAGCCCTCACGACCCTGGAATACCTCATAGGAGACCCTATCGTTGTTCTCAAGGGTCTCCTCCTCGCCCGCCTTTACGTTTTCGCGGCGCACGAAGGCCTTTGGACCTCCGTCCTCCGGTATGATGAACCCGTGGCCCAGATTCGCGCTGTACCAAGCTACCCGTCCTCGTGGCATGAGGAGACCCTAATACCCACCTGCGGGGCGTCCCAAGCTGCTGCAGTAAACGGGGTAGATAAGCTTCGCTTCGGCGTTTGCACATCCGCCGAGAAGGGGTAGAAGCTGAGCAACCCGCCTAGCTCGGCATGCACAGAGTAAGAGAGTGTAAGGGCAGGAGC
>DATDKT010000251.1:0-12977 GCA_036519775.1 Rubrobacteraceae bacterium | reverse complement strand
GAGAAGGCTCACTGGTCGCGACACTGGAGCAGCGGCTAACGAAAACGCCCCACTTACCGGGGCGCTTCCCCGAAGGACTCGTCATTCCGTTCCGCCCTCGAAATGGTCCGACAGGACACGTCCGGCGAGCAGACTACCCGCCCCGCGCCTATGACGATAGTGTGCCCGAAAATCTTTGATGTCTCTACGCTTCGCATACCTCGTCGATTCTATACGCCAGAGCATGGTCAGCAGCGAAGAAGCGCACACGGGCACGCGGGTGAGACGCTCTTGAATCGCCGAGGCGCTCAGGGTAGAGTTCGGCACTCGCGTGAGCCTCGTACTGCGCGAGCGCGTTCTTCCGGCATCGAAGAATGAATAGGGGAATGTTCCGATGGGCAGAAGACGAGAAGACTTGAGGGAGAACCTGCGCCGGCGGGGACTGTTTTTGCGGTCCATGATCGCGAACCCCCGTGAGGTCGGTGCGGTCTGGCCGACCTCGCGCTGGGCGGTCCGGGACCTGCTGGAAATGGGAGACTTGGCCCGGGCGCGCACCGTCGTCGAGTTCGGGGTCGGCACCGGTGTTTACACCGAAGAGGTTCTGAAGCAGCTTCATCCGGAAGGAACCTTCCTGGCCTTCGAGATCGACCCGGACCTGGCCTCCGCGGTCGGCGCTCGCCTAAAGGACCCGAGGCTGCGCATGATCAACGACTCCGCCGAGAACGTCGAGGATTACCTGGAGGGCGCAAAGGCCGACTACATTGTCTCCAGCGTGCCCTTTACCTCGCTACCGGCGGACGTGCGGCGAAGCCTTCTCGAAGCGGCGCGTCATGCTCTGGCGCCGGAGGGGCAGATGCTCATCCTGCAATACTCGACTGCGGTGTTACCGTACCTGCAGAGCACCTTCCCAAAGATCCAGCGGCGCTTCTCGCCGCTCAACATACCGCCCGCCTTCCTCTTTGCCTGCTCGGCCACCGTGCCCACCGATGGCGCCAAGAGCGTCGAGGAAGCACCGCGGGAAGGCTCGGTAGAGAAGATTCCCTACGTACTCGCTTCACTGGTCCTCGGGGCGCTGATCTTCCTCCTTCTCCTCGGAAGGAGGAGGATCAGCCGCCGCTAGGAGCGCCGGCTAGGAGCGCCAGCTCGAACCAAACTCCGTTTCGCGAGCCAGCTGCAGGCCCGCCTCGCGGAGCGTGTCTTCGATCCCCTTACGCGCCTCCTCCGGGGCGGGTAGGGCGGGACCGCGCACGGTTGGGGAGATGGGTACGCCGAGTACGTTCATGGCGAGCTTGATGGCGCCCAGGGGGGTGTCACTAAAAGATCCCAGGGTCATAAGCGAGAGGACGCGCCGGTGCAGCTTTGCCGCCTCGTCCAGCTCGCCGTTCTGTACGGAGCGCACCATGCCGATGAAGAGCTCCGGGACGACGTTGAAGAGGCCACATATCGTGCCGTCGCCCCCGGCGAGCATGGAGGGCAGGATCAGGTCCTCGAAGCCGGCCAGGACCGAGAAGTCGGGCCTCGTGGGCTTGACCTCGCGCAGTACGTTCACGGTATGAGAGTATTCGGTTACGGTGTCTTTGAGACCGGTTACGTTCGGGCACCCGTTGGCAACACTCGCTACGAGAGACGGCGAGAGGTTTATCCCGGTGAGCAGCGGAAGGTTGTAGAGCAGGGTTGGCACCGAGACCGCCCCGGCGACGGCGGTGAAGTGCTCGAAGAGCGCCTCCTCGCCCACCTTCCAGTAGAACGGCGAGACAACGAGCACGGCATCGGCGTCGACGCTCTCGGCGTGACGGGCGAGCTCGACAGCCTCCCTGGTGCCGCTCGACCCCACCCCGACGATGAGCGGTACGCGGCCGGCGGCGATCCTGACCGTCTCCTCAGCGAACCTCTTGCGTTCATCGAACGTCAGGTGGGGAAACTCCCCCGTGCTCCCCAGTACCGAGATACCGTCCACGCCGGCTGCTACGAAGCGCTCCACCACAGCTTCGGTCGCCAGCAAATCTATCTCGCCCCGCTCGTCGAAGGGCGTAACCATCGCTGGTATAGATCCCGTAAACATCAGGCTTGTATCTCCCGTCTCGTCGAAAGCTCGCCTCTTAAGAGCTTCTCGTTTAATCTACCTGCATCCTACACCGTCGCCGGATGGCAGGCAGAACGACAAAGGGAAGTCCACTACTCCCCTTCGAGCCGAAGTTGCGTCGCAGGGCCGGCAGCGCCTGTTGTTATCCTGCGTCGCGCTGGGGTCTCGCCGACGCGGTGCCGTGTGGTTTCCGTTTGATCCACTCGACGAACCTGCCGACGTCAGGGTGGGCTTTCAGGGCCTCGAGCGTGTTGTACTCTCGCTCGAGCTCCTTGTTGTCGAGGACGACGTGCACGTGTCTGTGGCAGGGGGAGCACAGACCTAGTGTACGGTGGACCTCCTGCCGGTCGAACGTCTTCTTGTTTCGCTTGTTCTTGTGGCGCGTCCTGGGGACGAGGTGGTGCCGGGTCAGCTTTTGCACTGTGCGACCACACAGCCCGCACGCGCCGCCGTTAATATTGCTCACGCCCCTATGCTAGCATCGGCAGAGGCAGCGCCAAGTAAGCTGATTGCCACTACACGCTCTACAACCGAGACCGTCGATCTTTCACAGCAAAAAGAGAGGTTTGGAGATGACCGGATCGAGACCAAATCCGGGGAGGTCATGGGGTTTCCGAAAAAGTTTCGAAGGGAGAGTCTAGTGGATGTCTCCACCGTAAAAGCACTCGCCTTCGACGTCTTTGGCACCGTGGTGGACTGGAGGAGCGCCGTGATCCGATACGGCGAGGAGCTGGGCCGGGAGAAAGGCCTCAATATAGACTGGGCCGCCTTCGCCGACGAGTGGCGCGGACGCTATGCCCCTTCGATGGACCGAGTCAGGCGCGGTGAACGGCCTTGGACCAACCTCGACGCCCTCCACCGCGCCTCTCTAAAAGAGCTACTCGAAGAGTTCGGTATCGAAGGGTTGACGGAAGAAGAGAAAGACTACCTCAACAAGGTCTGGCACCGTCTCGATCCCTGGCCCGACTCCGTGCCCGGGCTCAGGCGCCTCAAAGAGAGGTACGTTATCACCACGCTCTCCAACGGCAACGTCGCCCTTCTCACCAACATGGCGAAGACGGCCGGGCTGCCATGGGACCTGATCCTCTCGGCCGAGCTCGTCCGCCGCTACAAGCCCAACCCGGAGACCTACTTGATGGTCCCGTATCTGCTCGGCCTGCGTCCCGACGAAGTCATGCTCGTCGCCGCCCACCCGAGCGACCTGCGCCACGCGCAAGAGAACGGGCTCAGAGCGGCCTACATTCCGCGCCCCCAGGAATGGGGTCCCGAAGGAGAAGCTGAGGAGTCAGATCCCTCCTTCGACCTCGTCGCCGAAGGCCTCGTCGATTTAGCGGGGAAGCTCGGCGCTTGAAGTAGCCGGTAGCTACCACAAACGCCCACAGGGCGGTCGCGACGCCCAGAGCGCCCGTGAGGATCACGACACCCAGGCTTATCACCCGGAAGGCCCTCTCGGAGGTCCTCTTCAGGAGCGTGGTACCGAGGATCTTGCCGAGAAAGCCGGCAGGAACGAGAGCGAGGACGAGCCAGAGGTGCCCCCCTCCACGAGCCTGCAGAAGAGTAGAGCGGCAAGACCGGCAAGGCTCATAAAGAGGAAGTAGAGTACGTTCGAGCACGAAAGGCTCGCTTGGGGAAGCCGCGGGAGGCGAGGAGCAGGACTATCGGCGGACCGGCGAGGACCGTCGAGGGCCGTCGAGCTCGAGAGCGCCCCGCTCGTGGAGCCCGCGAGGACCGGCCCCCACCGCGATTCCGCCTCGGGCAGCCTCACCTCCCGCAAGAGGAGCAGTCCCGAAAAAACTACGACAAGACTCACCGCCAGCCGGATGTACTCTGGGTCCTCGACACGCAAGACCTCGACGCCGACCACCACCCCAGCGAGAGCCGGCAGCAGGAGTGCCAAGACCATCCTCCGGTCGGCGTCCCGCCACGAGTCCCAAACCACCGCCACGTTGATGAACAACGAGAGCACGGCCGTGACCACCACTGTCGCCTTCGGGTCGTAGACGAACAAAAAGAGAGGCACGCTGATGAGGGTAAGCCCGAACCCGCTCAGTCCCGAAACGCACCCAGCCAGAAACGCTGCAAGAAGCGCCACCAAAAGGGATGCACTCAGCACGGTCCGAAAAAGGGAAAGCCCGCGCCGGACGGCGCCGAGGCCGGGACGATCACGCTAATTCGCTCTCGAACTGCTCTAGCGGAGAATGCCGGCGTAGAGCCTCTCCCAGGCCTCCATCTCCGGGGTAAAGTAGCGCACCCGCGTCTTCTTGTACTCGCGGGTCGAGTACAGGGAGAGACGCTCGGTGAGGCCGGTCTCCTCGGCCATCGCGTCGAGTACTGCCTCGCATTCCTCCTCGGAGCGCCCGTGGACCATGCTGAAGAGGGCGTAGGGCCAGTCCTCATAGGTGGGGCGCTGGTAGCAGTGGGAGACCGCCTGATACTGGGCGAACGTATTTCCGACCTCTTCTACGCGCTCCTCGGGCACCTTCCAGACGCCCATTGCGTTGGCGCGGAAGCCCGCCTTGCGGTGGTAGAGAACGGCCGAGAAGCGGCGCATAATCTTGCGCCGCTGCAAGTCGTACGCTCGCTCCAAAAGCTCATCCGCAGAGAGCCCGACCTGCCGGCCCCAGAGGTCAAACGGTCTCGGGGTGAGCGGCACGTCCTCCTGCAAGGCCCGGATGGCCGCCTTGTCGTCTTCGGAGATGTTCCGATCGGCCTCTTCCCGGTCGGCCTCACCGTACTGCGGGGCCTCCTTCCTGGCAGTCGCGCCCTCCCTCATGTCGAGCGTCACCCCGATCTTGAACAGCTTCAGGGTAGGTAGGATGCGCGTCCTCTCGGCGCCGCTGATCTTGTGCAGCACATCCACGGTGCCTTCTAGACCAAGCCGGGAGTGCGGCGGCACCGCGACGGTGTACCAGAGGTTGAAGGGGTTGTTACGCTCGTAGTTGTGAGAGACGCCAGGGTGGGAGTTTATAGCCTTGGCGGCGGCATTGAGCTCCGCCGATGGTATCGAGGCGGCGACAAGGGAGGACTGATATCCCAGTACGCGGGTGTCGAAGATCGCGCTGATCTGGCGTATTACCCGCCCCCTCTTTAGCGTGTCTATACGCCGTATCACTTCGTCCCCGGCCAGACCCAAATCTCGCCCCATCACCTCGAACGGCTCCCGCGTAAGCGGAAACTCCCGCTGGATGCGGTTGAGCAAGTCCTTATCGATGGTATCCATCATCCGGGTGCTAGAGGCTGTACTGACCAAGGTTCATGAGCCCTTCTCGACGCTTTTTCACTGCTTTCGAGCATGATAGCAGGGAAATAAGAATTGGTTAGTAATACACTTACTTCCGGCGGGCCGTGGCCCGGCTCCTCCGGCCCACGGCAGGTGGAGAACGCTGCTCTTCGAGGGCACATGGAAGACCGCGCGGGGCCGCTCCCGGGGAGCCAGGCTACCCCCGCTCTTCCAGCGCCCTCTGGTACTCGACGTAGACCTCCTGTATATCCTGCCAGACGGCGCGCTTCGCACGGTCGAGATCTTCGCCGCGCTGTCTCAATACGTAGGCCGGGTGGAAGGTCGCCATCGCTTTTATGCCGTTCGCTAGGTCATACCACTGGCCGCGGTCTTTGGTGATTCTGAAGTCCTTGTCTATAATCGTCTTGGCGGCGGGGCCACCGAGACAGAGTATGATCTCGGGCTTCACCGCCTCAATCTGGCCCTGCAGGTAGAGGTTGCAGGCCCGGATCTCGCCGGTGCGCGGCTGGCGGTTCTTCATCCTCCCCCCCTCCTCTACAGCCGCCCGGCACTTGACGGTGTTCGTCAAGTAGACGTCCTGGCGCGTCAGGTTCACGGCCGCGAGGATATCGTCCAGGAGCTTGCCGGCGCGCCCGACGAAAGGCAAGCCCGTCGCGTCCTCGTTCTCTCCCGGCCCCTCGCCGACGAGCATCAGCGGAGAGTAAGGATCCCCGGTCCCGAAGACGGTGTTGGTGCGTGTCAGCGCGAGGTCGCACCTCGTGCACACGGAGACCTGCCGGGCGAGCTCCGCGAGCCTCTCCTCCCGGTTCTCGCCGCTTTCCAGAGATTCGAAAAGACTGTCCAAAACTCCTCCAAAAGCTCCGACTGCCTGCACCGCTTACATTCTACGCCTTGAGATTCGGGGAAGCAGCGTCGGAGCTAATTAGAAGGAATGATTGCTTAGAAGGCCCCTCTCCCCTCTACAACACACAGGAAGCACTCGATCAGGCCAGCGATGACGAACACATATTCATCCCAATTTACCGGCACCCCTACATATGGCGCGGGCCAGTGGGAGCTGTTAACTTAGAGCGGACTTGTGATGGGAGTAGAAACTAGCGAAAGTCGGAGGAGCGCAGACTGATGGATGGAACAGGCACAACGGACGTTGGCGGTCCAGCATCTGAGCAGCCGGAGCGGCTAAAGCGCGGTATCACCCAGTGGCTGCTGCTGTTATTCGTCGTCGGTGACATCATAGGAGCCGGTATCTACGCGCTGGTGGGCCAGGTCGGGGCCCAGGTCGGCGGCGCCATCTGGACAGCGTTCCTTATCGCCTTGATCCTCGCCGTCTTTACGGCGTGCAGCTACGCCGAGTTGGTCACGAAGTATCCTCGGGCGGGGGGAACCGCTACGTACGCCCACAACGCCTTCAAGGTGCCTTTCGTGAGCTTCATGGTAGCCTTCGCCGCCGCCGCCTCCAGCCTTTTCTCCGCCGGCACCCTCTCCCGAGCGTTCGGCGGTGACTACATGAAACAGTTTATAGACGTACCGACCATAGCTGTCGCGCTCGTGTTCGTTGCGATAGTCGGTTTGGTCAACTTTTGGGGAATCTCTGAGTCGGTGAGGATCAACGTGGTCTTTACGCTTATCGAGGTGTTCGGGCTATTGCTCATCGTTCTGATCGGAGTGGTGGCGCTCTCTACCGGCTCCGGGGAACCGGGCAGAACCCTCGAGTTCAAAGAGGGGTCGGGCGTCTTGGTGGCGATGCTGTCCGGCGCGGCGCTATCATTCTACGCCTTGATCGGCTTCGAGGACTCGGTCAACGTGGCCGAGGAAACTCAGAACCCCAGCAGGGTCTTCCCACGCGCCCTGCTCGGCGGCCTGATCATCGCCGGCGTGGTCTACCTGCTCGTCACCTTCACCGCTTCGATGGTGGTGGACGTCGATACGCTCGCATCCTCAAGTGGTCCTCTGCTGGAGGTGGTGAAGGCGGGTCCGCTGGGAATACCGACCTGGCTGTTCTCGCTGATCGCCCTGTTCGCCGTAGCCAACGGCGCCCTCATCAACACTATCATGGCCTCCCGAGTCATCTACGGCATGGCCGACCAGGATGTGATGCCCTCGGTGTTCGCCAGAGTTCATCGGGGTCGCCGCACGCCGTGGGTCTCCATCCTCTTCACGATCGCGGTCGTCATGATCCTGATCCTCACCGGCGACATTGCAGAAAATGCCAGGGCAACAGTGTTACTTCTCCTCCTTGTGTTTATCGTGGTCAACATCTGTGTCTTCGTGCTGAGGAGGGACCGGGTCGAGCACGAACATTTCCGCACCCCGAGCCTATTCCCTATCCTCGGGATCCTGGTTTGCTTGGCTCTTCTGACCCAGCAGCAGTGGGATACCTGGGTACGAGCGGGGGCGATGCTTGTGGTCGGGCTCATCCTGTGGGGAGTGAACTACGCGGCCAAGAGGCTCCTGGACAAGAGAGCTCCGGAAGCACAAAGTTAGCTCAATAACCAGGCGACTACAGACCAACCGTCCGGAGGGACCCCTGAGCCCCGAGACGGCTTGAAGAGGAGCGTTCGTCGCCAATCGGCTACCCACGATATACCTGCGATAGATCTCGGTCCCAGGTTTACACAGACAACTCCCGGCACAGATAAAGGCGCTTTGCAGCGGCTAGCATCGTCGGCGGTCTTACGAGGGTTTGAGCGCACCTCAGCGAGGAAGGAGAGCCATGGTAATGGGTGGGAGAGAGCAGCGATACTACCGGATCTACCCTGATTCACCTCGAAGGCGCGCTATCCGAGCAACGTACCCGGCCGACGAGATGGCCACCGTCGATCCGACCAATAACCGTTTATTACTCGCCCGCTACGATCTCGAGAAGGTTGCTCATACCGTAACGGTCGAGTCGCTGGCAAGTCGACGAAGAACGGGCGGTATGTGGCGTTGGGCCGAACTGCTACCGGTCCGCCGCGGGCGACTTTCTCATCCTCGACCCGCTGCGAGATTCAGGAGGCACCGCGGTGGACGAGCAGTCCATCGCGGATATGCAGATGTTCGTGAGGCGTATGGGAGCAGGATACGTGAGCCCGACGTCCGCGGCTGCTCTTGCCGCCGTCCGCGAGCTGCGTAATCGAGGTGAGCTTGGGCAAGATGCCGAAGTCGTCGTCTTTGACTGCGGTATCGGTCAGAAGTATCCGTCCCCACCAAGACTTCCTACGCCTCCAACGGTAGATCCCAACGATTTCGACCCGGAGTCGCTGATAGACCAGATTAGAGAGGCAGGGAAGTAGAAATGATCGTGGGGCAAACAGATCTAGCCACAACCGGACCACCCCCGCCACCCGATTGCGCTCCTTATTCGGCTTTCTTTGCGGGCTCTTCTAGCTCGGTGTCTTCGAGCGTCACGACCGCGGTACCCAAAGAGGTGCCCTGGCCCTCGATAAAGCGGCGCTCGGAGGTGTAAGCCTGAACCATCATCGCAAGCTCGACCTTGTCTCGTTCGACGGGTAGCGTCCCGGCCTCATCCTGCCTGGCAACGTCGTCTCCTTTTACGCCCAGATCCCTCTCGAACTCCCCGATCCTGCGCCGCATCTTCAGGCGGCCACCGGGGGTCAAGCGCAAGACGGTCTTCTCCTCGGGGCCCTGCACCGGGAACACCCAGGCGCTCCTGAGCCAGGTCTGCAGGATCTCAGTCTTCAACTGCTCTTTGTCTTTTAACTCCATGGAACGCCTTCTCTCGGCTGGCAGTTACGCATACTCTATCCCGCCCCGCGAAACTCCACAACGCTCAGGCGTGTCCTGCCCCATCCTGGTGCGTTCGCAAAATCGGTCCTTACAAGCGATTGTTGGTGGTTTTCGCGCAAGCGATTCCCCGTCTTGACCCATTGCACCTTATACCGGCTGCACTATCGTTGCAGTAAGCTACATCTCCGCGGCTTCCTTGGCTCGGCGTTCGCGCTGACGATTCCTCTCGCCGCACCGCAATTGGACGCTTATGAGATACGACTCTGCTTCGGATGCTTGCTCACGCGCTTGCGCACGGAGCAGTTCTTTTCGCAGTATCTTTGGCGACCGTGCGTTGGTAGGAACAATCTTCCACACCCCTCGCATTCTCGTACCTCTTCCCTGCAAGCCATCATAGAAGCCAGGTATGAGTGCGCAGCGGCGACTAAACTATCCGGCGCGTCACCGAATCGGAAGTCTCCGGCCTCGCCTCCTTTCCTACCATCTCGCACAGCGAACATGCTGCTGTAAGCGTCCTCGTACAGCCGGCGAGCCCCTCTGTCACATGATTTACTGCGCCCATGCTCGCTAAGCCGAGCAACTCGGTATGAGGCCGTCGTATTCTTGGGTTATCCCGATCGCCGGCTTCTGGCCCCTTGTAGCCTTCGGCGTGACCTTCTTGCGCTTCGGCGAGTTGCAGGGGGACGGCGAGCAGGTAGCTGCCGCCGTGCTGGGCTTCCTCCTGATGGGGGTGCTTTCCGGGCTCGTGCTGATCTCTCTGCTAAGGCGAACGGCGAGTCGCTCGACAAGCGCGTTCGTCGTAGGCGGTTACGTTCTGGCCGCGCCTTTCGATTATGTCTTAGGTATTGTGGACCCGCTCTCCTTGGAGGCATTCGGTGCGGGGTGGCCGCCAAGGAGCATGGACTACCTCCTGCTTTTTTCCTCTTACGGTAGGCTTCTACGGATCTTTGCCGCCCGTGTGCGGAGCGGTGATAGGCTTCCTGATCGACTACATTATAGATCGCGGGTCTTGAAAGCTTTTCCTACCAGCCTCGGCTAGATGTAAAGTCGCTGGATCGGAGCCCCGACTCAACGCCAGGACCCCAGCCCTCCTCGCTCATGCTCCTCGGTGCTTCAGGTCTCTGAGGGCATTAGAGGCAATCCACCCTATCCTTCCCGTAGTCTCTAGGGTACCTCTGGAAATCTATCCAACTCTGCTACGTGTTGTATTGCCCACCCTGCTAGGCAGGGTCGGCAACGGCGCTTCCCCCGGTCCTACTGGATAAGGGTGCGACTGGCTGAACAAGGGTTTCCGAGAAGATTACTCTTCTCGGCAGTTCGGTGGATAGAGGCAACCCGCCCCCAAGGAGGCCCAGGCTTTTGTAAAACGGTTAGAGAGGACTGTACAAAGTGATGGAGCACTGGATATAGTTACAGCCGTGTTAAACCGGAAAGGCCGGGCCTGGTAATGGGAGTACTACCAGACCAAATATGTACTAGATATGTGGTGTCCCGGCCCCTACTAACAAACTAGTATCCATAGACCCTCGGCAGAAGCAACGTCAACCGTGCTCAACCTAAACTAGATTACGCTTAGGTTGCTTCTTCTATTACCCTTAACTGAAAATGGATACTATACGCGCTATCTAGAGGGTCCTGGCACTTGGCCCCGGTCCGCTGCCGTAGGGCCTGCAGGGAAGAAAGGCCCTCCCCAAAGTATTATTGCTAGTATTTTTATGTAGACAACCATAGGGATACAGAGTGGGAAAGGGGTGCGGCCCGAGAAGCTATAGGCGATGCGACCGGGGCCAAGTGCCAGGCAAAAGCGGGCCAATCTTTTTAGGGAAAGGGTGACGGCCCGCTTTAGAAGGGCCGGACTGGGTAATTGTTTGTAGCCTACCAAGAAGAGGTGGTATCCAGCCCGGTAATAGCTAGAGAGCCTACGGACTTTAGAGGACCGGCACATGAGGCAAATTACCTATTTTTATCAACTTTGACTAGAGAATCGCGCCACGAAAAGGACCGGAGCCCCCATAAAGAGCCATACCCCGCATCAGATCCTCAACCACCTAGCACTGCGATCCATACGCCCAAAATGAGCGTCAGCACCACGATTATTCCTAGGAGAATCAGCCCCATCTGTATTTCACTCATACCACTTGCGCCTCCCCGTAGTCTGGGCTCTAGGCCTCGCGCCCTTAGGACATAGGATACCGCTAGTAGCCGGTCCTATGCAGGGGTACCGGACCGAGGGGCAGCGTCTTATTGCTTACTCTCGCACTTTGATATCCCTTGACGGTTTCTAACCTCCCTATTACGGGTGCTTAACCTCTACCGATAACGTAGGGTCTACCATCAAAGCATAGGGCCGGAGTTACGTCCCTCCAGACACGCCTCCGGCCCTCCTCCGTGCTTGTGGAGGGCGTGAGGTTGGATTCTAAGCGGCACGGAACCCTAGTCCAAACATAGGCCCGGCCCGCACGGTTCCTCCTTTACGGGGTGGCGAGGCTCGGTCCAAGAAGCTCAGCCTTAAGGCCCAGATTCCAGCGTTCTCCGAACCGTTAGGTCCCCCAATTGGCAAAGCTGTATAAACTCCTCTGCAACCCTCTTACGTTCTCCGCTGAAGTAATTACGCAGGTCCATGAACGACACCCCTTCCTGGTCCTGGGGGAGCGGTACGTTGATAGGACCGCTCCTTTCTGGGAGGGTAGGCACGATTCTATTCAAGGTCTCCGCAAGGTGGCGCGAAATAGAAACGGGGATGATGTCTGGGGGAGGGACGGAGAGGTAGTAGGCGAGGCCTGCTACTGGCTTCCATCCAAAGGTGCTCGCTAGCATCAGCAGGTACCTCCAATCCTCTTCAGCCAACTTCATACTGTCGCCGGTGTCTCGAACCTCTATTAGGTAGTCCACGGCTTCATGTTATCTGAGAGCCACGACATTGGCTCCCAAGAAGCGCGGAGCCTCGGTCCTATTGGATAAAGTATGCGACTGGCTGATTAAGGGTTTCTGAGAATTAGCGCTCTCGGCAGCTCGGTGAATAGAAACAACTCACCCTCCGCCAAAACACTTCGCTATGTAGTACGGATAGCCGGCTCGCCACTTTTCGAATTCCCATTCGTGGTCGGCTCCCCCTCCCACATGGAGACCCCGATCGCGAACCCCATCGCGAACGATACCGCAAGCAACGCGACAAAGAGAAGCTTCTTCTTGGCCGCTCCTAACATCGCCTCATTGTAGGAGATGAAAAGGACCGGAGCCCCGATTTGAACATCTAAGTCTAGGTCAGCTCGCTGTCCAGCTCTTTTAGTCGTTCTAGTTGTTCTTCATAAGACAGACTCCACGCTTTAGGGGTGTGTAAAGGTGAGGACAGACGCGTGTCCCGGTCGCCGACAGCCTCTTCAATTTGCCCTTGCATAAGGAAGGTTGCCTTTCGGAGGTCAGCTCCCCTCAGGTCAGCACCTCTCAGCTTGGTCCGGTAGAAGCTGCAATAGGTCATTTCAGCATCTCCCAGATTAGCGTCCCTGAGGGCTCCTGCTGCTCCGGGGGTGGCGTACCTTTGTCCGCCTGCTCTGAGGCCGTCGCGTAGCCTTCTCGCATCTCTGAGGAGGAGTTTTTGGCGGGTTTCAAGCTCGGGGACGCGCTGCATTAAGGACATGAGGAGAGTGTCCTTCCACTCTAGCTCCCGACGCAGGAACTCTACCTGATCTCGGTAGGCTTCCAGTAGCTCGTCCCGAGACTGTACCGCGGACGTGTCCCGTGCCTTGCCCCCCTTGTCTCAGGACTCATCTCGGAGAGGTCCACGTAGACATAAATGCGCCCCTTGTGGTCCTTGTCCCAAGGTATCGTGCCGCGGTGTACACGCTTGCGTATCGCGCTCTGGGTTACTCCCATCATTTCGGCGGCCTCTGGCACCGTCACTCTGTCAACTGGACGGTCACGGGACGCGTTACCGTTCATGTCCTT
>DATDKT010000250.1:0-3782 GCA_036519775.1 Rubrobacteraceae bacterium | reverse complement strand
GCAGTACGGTCTCGATGTCATGGTCCACGACGGGTCTTGCGACGTGCGAGTCTTCGACGGCGGGACCGTGGTTGGGGAAGTGCTTCGCTGCCGAGACGACGCCCGCCTCCTCGAAGCCGCCGATGGCTGCTGCGCCCATAGGGGCGACAAGGGCAGGATCGTCTCCGTAGGAGCGGCTCCCGATCGCGGCTCCGGAGCCCGTATCCACCACGGGCGCCAGGTTCGTGTTCACGCCCCCGCGCCCCAGCTCGCTGCCTATCCTCTCTGAGATATTCCGGGCCTCCCCCGGGTTAGCCCTGCCCCCGACCTCTGCCGCCGAAGGTTGCGGCGAGACCCACGGCGCACCCTGCACCTCCCCGCCCTCGTGGTCCACCGCGACGAACAAGGGGGTGGCGGGCTCCGTTTCCATTGAGAGGTTCTGCAGGGAGTCCGTGAGTCCCTTGGTCTGCCCCTCCGACTCCATGTTGTAGCCCAAGAGGAGGACGCCACCTATGTTCCTCTCGCGGACCATCCTCTCTATGTAGTAGTTCGACTCCGTACCGTCCATGCCGACGACGAACATCTGCCCCACCGCGTCATGCACGTTCAACCGCCCAACCTCCTCCGTCGTTTCTTCCGTGGATACCCGGGTCTCCTCCAGCGCCTCGTCAGAGGTCTGGGACGGCTCTGCCCCGCACCCGGCGAGCGCGACCAAGGAGACCACGAAGGCGCAGAGGACGGAACGGTACGAGCATCGCATCGGTGTTCTATTCTTCTCCCTCCGAATCGCCGGCGGCGCCAGTTTACCGCTGAGAGTGGCCTGGGTCTCAGGTATCCTTTCTGTGGTGTGATCGAGCTGTACTACGAATCCGGTACCCTGCTCGCCGGCGGCGGCAAGCCCCCCGAGCCTTTTTTCTGGGATGTCCGCACCGAGCAGTGGCGGGCGCCCGCGGGGGCGTACCGCGAGACCGTGCTGGCCTTGCGCGATGCGGGTACCTCCTACGAGGACCGCGCCGCCCGTTTCGAGAGGCTCTCCTTGGAGTCCCGCGTGGCGATGGAACCACGCCCGTACCAGAGGGAGGCGTTGAACGCCTGGCGACGGGAGGAGTTGCGGGGCGTGGTGGTGCTGCCCACGGGAGCCGGGAAGACAGCCGTGGCGGTGCGAGCGATAGAGCGCCTAGGGCGCAGCACGCTCGTCATCGTGCCCACCCTCGCCCTCCTCAAGCAGTGGTACTCCGTTCTTTCGGACTCTTTTGGTCACTCGATCACGGTCGGGCTTTTGGGCGGGGGCTACCATGAGATCACACCGCTCACCGTTACGACCTACGACTCGGCGTACATTCACGCCGAACGCTACGGCGACCGTTTCGCGCTCGCGGTCTACGACGAGGTCCACCACCTACCCGCAGAAAAGTACGCCGTGATCCCGAAGATGCTCCTCGCCCCCTATGCTCTGGGCCTCACCGCCACCCCCGAACGTCCCGACGGCGGGCACGAGCTCTTGCCCGAGCTCGTCGGTCCTATCATATACAGACGCTCGCCGGAAGACCTGGCCGGCACATATCTTGCGCCCTACGACGTCGTCCGCATCCCCATCCAGCTCACTGCGGTCGAGCGAGTCGAGTACGCCGAGGCCGAGGCAGTGTACCGGGATTTCCTGCAGAAACACCGTCTCGTCATACGGACACCCGAGGACTGGCAACGGTTCATCATGGTAGCCTCCACGAGTCACTCGGGGGGACGAGAGGCGCTCCTGGCGGCGCGAAAGCGGCGTGAGATCCGGGCCTCCGCCGAGCGCAAGGGCGCGACGCTCGAGCGCCTCCTCAAACAGCACTGGCGCGACCGAACCATCGTGTTCACCAAGAGCGTGGAGGAGGTCTACACGCTCTCGGAGAGGTTCCTCATCCCCGGTATCACCTACGAAACACCGGCCCGCGAGCGCAAGGAGATCCTGGACCGCTTCCGGGAGGGCCGCTACCGGGTCATCATCGCCTCGGACGTCCTTAACGAGGGCGTGGACGTGCCGGAGGCGAACGTCGCCGTGATCCTCGCCGGCAGCGCCTCCCATCGCGAGTACGTCCAGCGCCTAGGACGCGTCTTGAGGCCGCGCGAGGACAAGAGGGCCACCCTCTACGAGCTCATCACGGAGGGGACCGGTGAAGAGGCGGCCTCGCGCCGCCGCCGAGGCTCTCTTCAGGAGGCCGCCACGTAATGCTGCGCGGCGAGCACGTCATGGCCCGTCTCTCCCGCGGGAGGCTCGTCCCGCACAAGCTCTCACCGGAGGACAGGCAGGCAAGGGAGGTGGCCGAAGCTCTCGTAGCTCTCTACGCCGGCTATGCAGGTAAGCCGAGGGCGCGACTGGAGGGGGAACTGGCCGTCCTCGAGGAGGAGCTCGGGCCGCGCCTGGACCCCCGGCGGGGGTTCAAGATCGTGCGCGCCCTGGCGAAGGTTCTCGAGGAGAGGGCGACGTGGTCATCCCCGACGCCGTACGACCCGTACACCATAAGGACCCGCCTCTTCGAGCTGGCCGCCGCTCTGCCGGAGCTACCGTCGGCGACGGGCACCCTGCTCGAAGGCAGCACCCGCGAGGACGTGCTTGCGCGGGTCTCCGGGGAGACGGGGGTAGAGGATCCCGCCGCCCTTATGTACTCCGATCGGCAGGGGACGCAGCTCCTCGCCGAGTTCGAGAAGCCGCCGCCGGAGGCCCTGATCTCACGTTACAACGTCGCGCAGATACAGGGCGTCCTCTACTCCGCCAAGGACCTGACCGTGGACCTCGGCGAGGAGGCCGACGCCCGACTCGTCTTCCACTACGTGAAGCTACTCGGCCTGATCTACGAGCTCGAGACCACCACGCGCGGCTACAGGCTCCACCTCGACGGCCCGCTCTCCCTCTTCGGCTCGACGCGTAAGTACGGCCTGCGGCTCGCCAAGCTCCTCCCCGGCCTCCTCCTCACCTCCCACTGGAAGCTCCACGCGAGCGTCTCCTGGAAGGGCCGTGAAGCCGTCCTGGAGCTCGACTCCGAAACACCGCACCTCGCGAGCCACTACAAAGGCCCCGTCAACGTTGCGGACGAGGGCGAAGGGGGCGTACGCGAAGCGTTCGAAAAGGCGTGGAGTCGGGCGAAGGACACTAGTGATTGGGAGCTGGAGCATGGTGCCGGGGTACTCCCGGTACCGCAGCTCAAGACCGCACTCGTCCCGGACTTCGCGCTACGGAACACCGAGACAGGCCAGAAGGTGCACCTCGAGATCTTGGGTTTCTGGTCTGAGCGGCACCTGATGGAGCGGGTCGAGCTCTTGCGGGAGGCCGCGAGGCGCGGGCACCGCGTCCTGATCGCCGCCCCCGAATCATTGGGCGCCTCGCCCGAGGCCCTCTCCGCCGCGACGCAGGGCGAGGTAATCCCCTTTAAAACCCGCCTCGACGCAAAGTCCGTCCTCGCGGCGCTCCGGGAAGACACCACCGACACCACGGCGGACGGATGAGCAGGATGCCAGATCCTCCCGGTCCTCGTTTAAAGCTGCACCTTCGCAGCCTTGCCCAGGAACTCAGGATTGTCCGCGTCGGTCCCAGGGTTCTTCGGGGCGAATGACCTCGATCTCCTCGTCCTCGTCGAAGTCCAACAAAAAGACCTCGCCCCCCGCGTTGAAGTCGTAGGTGCTTCGGGGCAGCTTCCCCCACACCGAGTCCTCGACCTCGACGTCCGTAACCAGCCTGCCCCGCCCCTCGCATCGCTTGCAAGGCACGGGCCGCCACGCAGCGCCATCGTCCCCGCGCCCCTCGCAGTTCGGGCAGGGGCGCA
>DATDKT010000249.1:0-7813 GCA_036519775.1 Rubrobacteraceae bacterium | reverse complement strand
GCTTTAGGGATCGTGCGGGTGGCCGACGCGGAGATGGTGCGGGCGCTACGCGTGATCAGCGTCGAGCGCGGCCTCGACCCCCGGGAGTTCGCCCTCCTGGCCTTCGGTGGGGCCGGGGGCATGCACGCTTGCAGGCTCGCCGAAGAACTCGGCATGAGGACCGTGCTCGTCCCCCGAGCGGGAGGGGTCCTGAGCGCGCTCGGGCTCGCGATCTCCGACCTGCGCCGGGACTACGTGAGCCCTTACCTCGCGGACCTCGCGGACGTGAACGTCAGGGAGCTCAAGGAGCTCTTCGAAGGCATGGAGGGCACGGCCGCCAAAGACCTGGAAGGGCCACGACACACCCGCCGGGCGGACCTGCGCTACAGGGGACAGTCCTTCGAACTCACGGTCGAGGCCGAGAAGCCCCTGGAGATAGACAAGCTGGAGGAGAGCTTCCACGCAGTACACGAGCGGCGATACGGCTACCGGATGGAGGACGAACCCGTAGAGCTGGTGAACCTGCGCCTCATCGCCACCGTACCGGTGGACAAACCGGAACTGAGAGAGGCTCCAGCGAAGGGCGAGGCCGAGTCCGAACGTCGGGAGGCCAACTTCGACGGCGAGTGGCAGGAGGTGCCGATCCTGGACCGCGAGCGGATGGGCAAAGGTTCGGAGGTCGTCGGACCGGCGATAGTGGAGTTCAGGGAGGCGACCTGCGTCGTAAGGCCCGGCTGGCAGGGCCTGGTGGACGGCGTGGGCACGCTCGTATTGGAGAAGGAATGAAGACCAGAGAACGACTAGATCCCGTAACCCTCTCGGTGCTGACGAGCGCCTTGGCGGGAATAGCCGAGGAGATGGGGGCGGTCCTGATCCGGGGCGCCTACTCCTCGAACATAAAAGAGCGGCGCGACTGCTCGACGGCGCTGTTCGACGGTAGGGGCAGGATGGTCGCCCAGGCCGAGCACATCCCGGTGCACCTGGGGGCGATGCCCGAGGCGGTGGCGGCGATCATGCGCCACGATCCTAGGCCCGGTGACGTCTTCGCGATAAACGACCCCTACTCCGGGGGCACGCACCTGCCGGACATAACGCTCGTCTCGCCGGTAGCCCCTGGCGAAGCCGGCGAGATCATCGGCTACGCGGTCACGAGGGCGCACCACTCCGACGTGGGCGGGATGCGCCCCGGCTCGATGCCCAGCGACTCGCGCGAGATCTACCAGGAGGGCATCATCATCCCGCCGCTCAGGCTGGTCAGGGGCGGCGAGTACGTAGACGACATTCTGGACTTCATCCTCGCCAACGTGCGCACCCCCGAGATCCGGCGCGGGGACCTCCGCGCCCAGATAGCGGCCAACCGCATCGCCGAAGAGCGGGTGGGCGAGCTCATCGAACGCCGCGGCGAAGAGATCGTGCTCGCCGCCTTCGACGAGGTCATCTCATACACCGAGAGGCGCACCCGCGAGGCGATCCGGGAGCTCCCGGACGGCGTCTACCGCGCCGAGGACTTCCTCGAGGGCGACGGCACGGTAGAAGACGAGGACATCCCCGTCCGGGCGAAGGTGAGGATAAAGGACGACTCGATAACCATAGACTTCGCCGGCACCGCCGACTCCGTGCGGGGCAACGTCAACTGTCCGCTGCCGGTGACGCGCTCGGCGTGCTACTTCGCCCTGCGCGTACTCTTACCCAAGGACATGCCCGCAAACGCAGGCACCTACGCACCGCTGGAGATACGCGCCCCGGAAGGCAGCCTCGTGAACGCCAAGAGCCCTTCGGCCGTCGTGGCCGGGAACGTCGAGACCAGCAACCGCATCGCGGACGCCGTTCTCGCCGCACTCTCCGAGGCCGCCTCGCTGCCCGCGCAGGGCCAGGGGACAATGAACAACACGATCATCGGTGGCCCAGGCTGGACCTACTACGAGACCATCGGCGGCGGCCAGGGAGCAAGTGAGAAAGGCCCCGGTCCCTCCGGCGTCCACGTCGGGATGAGCAACACCCTCAACACCCCGATAGAGGCCTTCGAGCTCGAATACCCGATGCGCGTCGAACGCTACGAGCTCCTCTACGGCTCCGGCGGAGAGGGCAAGCACCGGGGCGGCGACGGCATAGTTCGCTCCGTGCGGGTACTGGAGCCCACCAGCCTCTCCTTGCTCACCGACCGCCGGCGCCACCCGCCACGCGGAGCGAACGGCGGGGGACCGGGGAAAGTGGGCGAGAACTTCCTCAACGAGGAGAAGTTGCCGCCGAAGGTCAGCCGGGAGCTCAAGGCCGGAGACGTCGTCACGGTCCGCACGCCGGGCGGCGGCGGGTACGGACGAGCCGAAGAGTAACCTCCGAACCGGACGGCGTTCTCGCGTTTACGGGCGTGTCGTCTTGCGGGTCGGCGGACCTTTGATCTCGTTGACCAGGAAGGAGCCTGGATATGAAGGCCGTCGTCGAGGAGATGATCTCTCTACCCCTAGACCCCTAGCATCCTCTTCCACCAGGGTCTCCGGCGCCACCCTTCCGGTGTAGCCTGGTATCCGAGATCCTCCCAGCCCGTCTCCGTGATGGTGAAGGAGTCGCCGTTACGACCGGGGTTGGAGGGCCTGATGTAGTCCTCATCTACGAGGTAGCGCTCGGCAATCTCCAGTTCCGGGGAGTCCGGTTGCAAGCCCAACCGACGCGCCACGTTCGGTGTTTCGGAGAGACCCGTGTGGTTCCGGTTTCGGCCTGCTCCTGGGCCATCGCTCGCAGAAGCAACGCCGCGAACATCTTTAGCTTTAGGCTTCTAACCATCAGGTTCCTCTACCGAACATCTTACGCCACAATGAGCGGTGCTGCGTGGCCGCCTGAGATGATAATGGAAGACGAAGGGGAGCATGAAGACTCGGCCAGATAGCGCGCGGGTCCAACTTCTGAGAAAGCCGATTAGCGGAAGTTCCGTCGATGAAGTACTCATAAGGTGAATTCTCCGAAGTTGGACTTCCCCTTTACGGAGTTCTACGAAGTTCACCCGAGAGGCTTTCTTGCGTGCAAAGCGGTCCGTGACTATCTGGACCGGGGCTTAGTCAGGAAATGTCACCAGACTCAACGAATCTGGCCCATATGGTGGATGCGTTCCATCTCTCCTTCCCTCATACTGGGGATCTCTTTTGTTCACGGGGGTAGGACACAACCTCTGGCTCTGCCCCACCAGGGAAAGGTGGATGGCTTTGAGAAGGACGCCTCTACTATTGACGACGATAGCCATGGCAGTGCTACTGGTCTTCGTTTACGGTTGCCAATCCGACAGGCAAGGAGGGTAAGGAGGATCTCGCTCGTCTAAGACCACGGCGCAATCCCAGACGACCGAGAAGACGCAACAGACCCAAGGCGGTGATCTCGGCGAGGCGCGATCGGAGCTCGGTCCGAAGGTAGAGAAGATCATGGGCTCCTCGTTCTACCGCTACGGCCAGTGGGGCTACCTAGAGGTCGATCCCTCCGACGGTAGCACGGTGCGCTCGCTGGGCCCCGCGGACCGCCTGTACATCCCCGGTTCGTCGACCAAGCTCTTCAGCGTCTCGGCGACCCTCGACGAGCTCGGCTTCGACCACGGCTTCAAGACGCCGGTCTACGCCCAGGGGAAGCTCGAGAACGACAAGCTCGACGGAGACCTAGTGCTCGTGGCCAGCGGGACCTTACCATGGGTGGGCGAACCGCGCCCAACGGGACCGTATCCTACACCCACATCGACCACACCTACGCCGACAGCGTGCCGGGGGCGACGCTCACTCCCGAGCACCCGCTCGCTGGCCTAGACAAGATCGCCAAGCAGGTGCGCAAGTCCGGCATCAAGCGCGTGGACGGCGACGTCGTCATCGACGACAGGCTCTTCGATCTCGCTCCCAAGAGCCCCTCCGTCGACGCCCTCTCCTTCAATGCCCCCAACCTCGATCCGTGGCCGAGGCCGATCACCATAAACGACAACCTCATCGATGTACAGGTCAAGCCCGGCAAGGTGGGAGAGAAGCCGAAGGTGGTGAAGTGGCGACCGAAGGTAGCACCCTACCACCTCGAGATGCGGGCCAAGACGGTCAAGGCGGGCAAACCGACCACCCTGAGCGTGAGCCCCCAGGCGGACGGACCGGTGGTGGTCAGCGGGAACATCGCGGCGGATGCGGACAAGCAGCTTAGGGTCGCGGCTGTCGACGACCCGGCCGCCTTCGCGCGCACGGCTCTGATCGAGGCGCTGGGGCGCCAGGACGTCTCCGTCGGCGCTTCGCCCACCGGCAAGAACCCTTCCTCCAAGCTGCCGAAGAAGGGCTCCTACTCATCCAAAGACGAGGTCGCCGCCTACGTGTCGCCTCCGTACAGCGAGTACGCCAAGCTCATCCTCAAAGTCAGCCACAACTACGGCGCCAACCTCGACCTGTGCCTGATAGCCGTCAAGGCGGGCAGCACCGACTGCAACGACGCATTCCCGATCATGAAGAAGTTCTTCGAGAAGGCCGGCGTGGATACGGACCAGGTGGCCTTCGCGGACGGCAGGGGGGCAACCCCACGGACCGGTTCACCCCCGAGGCGGCGACCGAGTTGCTTCGCTACTGGCTCAAGCAGCCCCAGGCGAAGGCGTTTCGCGAAATGCTGCCCGTGATGGGCGTCGACGGCAGCCTCGCGGACAACTGCAAGGACTGCCCTGCCAAGGGCAAGGTCTTCGCCAAGGTCGGGACGACCAGCCTGCCGGATTACGTGAACGTGCGCCTGGTCGACAACGAGTCGTTGGGGGGCTACATGGAGGTAAAACCCGGTCGCTTCCACGTCTTCTACCTGATGGTCAACGGCGCCTCGGCGAAAAACGTAGATGACGTCCTCAAGATCTACAACGATGTCAACGACATCTCCGCCATCCTGCAGGAAGACGCCTCGAACCAAGGAGGGGCTTCACAGGGCGACCAATAACGTTGGCTAGCAACAACATCTCCTAAAGGCGAGACAGAATAAGATGAGGGCCGGGGCATTGGGCTCCGGCCCTCATCTTATTGCCCTTATGCACACAACGTCGTCGAAGAGGAATTCTGCGAACTTCGTCATGACGGCTTTCTATGAAGTTCGCCTCGAAAAAGTTTCTAAGAAGGCTTCCGACCGAGCCGCACGCCCCTTGACCCGCTCCGTGCGCTTACACTTCTTTCGCTAGCGCGACGAAGAGGAGGGGCAGATGAACGAATGGCACGACTTCTTCTTGGCACAGGCCGGGGCCGCCGGGGTCCTCACCGGGCTGGTGTTCGTCGGCGTCTCCATCAACCTGCAGAAGATCGTCTCCAACCCGAGCTCCGGCCTAGCTGGCCGTGCCGCGGAAGCCCTCATCCTGCTGGTCGCCGTGCTCCTGGCGTCCGTCTTGGTGCTCGTGCCGGGTCAGGGCCCGGGCGTGCTCGGCGCGGAGGTGCTCGTGGTGGGACTCGCCGCCTGGGGGTGGATCGTGGCCATCCAGCTGCCGCGGCTGCGGGACTGGGGGACCATGAGGGCCGACCTGCGCGGGCCCTTCGTGTTGCGGGTGGTGCTGTGCCAGGTCGCCACGCTGCCGCTGGTGATCGCGGGCGTCGCCGTGCTTTGGGTGGGGCCGGGAGGGGTCTACTGGCTGATGGCGGGCACGGTCTTCTCGATCCTTGCGGCTTTGTTCGAGGCGTGGGTGTTGCTCGTCGAGATCAACCGCTAGGAGCAGGCCAGGGCTTCCTACCGCCTTATGCACCCTAGTGTGTGGAAGGTGAATTCTCCGAAGTTCGTATGCGTGAAGCTGTATAGTGCTGGCCTATCGGGCCAGGGTTCCGACTCTTCTTCCGGCCCGAAGCATTGAAGACGACGCTACGTGTTGCGGTGGTGCATAAAGATGCGTTGTGGTGAATGGGAAGCGATGAGGATCATCCTGGTGAGGAACGACTCTTCCAGGACCTTGGGGAGGATGAGACCCAGCGGGAGGTGGTGCTTGACGGTCTCAAGGCCGACTTTGAGATCAGGACGGGAAGACCTCCGAATCTTTGAACGTTTGGTGTGAATTGTTTGGGCGAAAGTTGAGTGGAAGGTGCCCACCCATTAGAGTCGGCTTGCCTATACCAATCCCCGAAGGGAAAGATGACATGTAAAGGACGGTAGGGCGAAGCCCCCTCAGCTCAAACGCGGGCGATGAGATCATACCCCCGTGTTGTGTCGACCAGACGGAGCTTGAGGAGGCCCCACCACATGGACATTGTAGGCGCTTTCGACTTGCACAGGAAGCAGATCACCTTCGACTACATCGAGATGGAGAGCGGCGAAGTACATCGCGGCAAGATCCAGCCGGCCGACAGGGAGAACCTCCGCTTGTGGCTAGATGGGTTCACCGAGCGCTTCCCCGCTCAGCATGCTGCCATCGCCGTGGAGGCCACCACCGGCTGGCGCTTCGTGGTCGAGGAGCTTCGGAGGGCCGGCATCGAGCCCCATCTGGCCGAGCCAGCGGAGACCAAGTCACTCAGGGGCCGCAAGAAGCGGGCCAAGACCGACCACCTCGATGCCGGGCATCTGCGGGACCTACTGGTGATCGAGCGGCTCCCGGAGTCGTGGATACCTCCGCAGCATATCCAGGAGATCAGGACGCTCATGCGCATGCGCCACACCATGATCGAGGAGCGTAGCGCCCATCAGCAGCGCATCCACGCCCAGCTCTTCCACAACGGCTACCCTCAACACAGGAACGTGCTCGCCGCTCATCGGCGCGAGCGCCTGCAGAAGATGGAGCTGCCGAGGGCGGCCCGCAAGGTCGTGGACCTCTCGCTGGCGATGATCGAGCACATAAACGAGGAGCTAGAGCCTATAGAGGCGGAGCTAAGAGCCTATGCCCTATCGCAGGCCGGATGCCGGGCGCTGATGGAGCACTACGGCATCGGTGAGCTTACCAGCGTGGCGATGTTGGCCGAGCTCGGCGACACCAGACGCTTTTCGAGCTCGAAGAAGGCGGTGCGCTTCGCCGGCCTGGACATAACCGTGCACAGCTCCGACGACAAGCGGGCGGCAGGCAGGCTCAGTAGACAGGGTTCGCCGGTCCTCAGATGGGCAGCGTTCGAGGCAGCTATGGTCGCGCGACGCCGAGGATCACCCGATCACGACTACTACGTCCAGACCAAGGAGCGGATCGGGGCGAACCGGGCGGCTCTATCGATCGCCCGCAAGCTAATCCGCCGGGCACACCACACCCTACGGGAGCTAGGAGAGGAGGCCATGAGCCAGCCAGCCGCCGTCAATAATAGCAGCGTCTGAGATGGACGTTTTCAGAAGAAGGTCATAGGGAAGGCATTTTCGTGCGCCTAGCGAAGCCCGAAGGAAGCGATGAGGTAGAACAGCTACCGGGGAGCGGCCGGCTCCTGTACGGTTCCCGCTGCCACCGACGGAGGTCCCCCTCTTGGAGCTGGACAGCCTTGAAAGACCGAGCGGCCGCATCCATATTTAAGGCGAGATCACCCCATCGATCATCATGTAGCCGGCGCGCCCGTAAGGAGCGTAGACCGAGCACCGAGATAAGGCTGGGCGTCGATTCGGCGCTGGGTGCGCGCGAATTATCACCGACCTTCTTCGTCTTGGGAAAAGCGTTTGCCAGCGAACGCGCTCCACCCGAGAGATGCCAAGAGGAGTCAGTAGGTATACCCCATCCGCGTTTGACGCGTGGTGCCTTTACAGATAAGGAACCGACTCGTGGTCGATATGGACACCTTCCTCACCACACTCTACGTTATGGTCGACGACTTCTGCCACTCCCGTCCGCAAAAGGAACAAAACACCCCGGACCAGATGCATCCCTGAGCCCCAGCGAGGTCATAACCCTCGCCATCTTCGCCAGATGGGC
>DATDKT010000248.1:0-6274 GCA_036519775.1 Rubrobacteraceae bacterium | reverse complement strand
CAATCATAAGATCAAAGTGCGCCCGAGAAATTGGTTAACGCCGGTGGCTCTCGTGATACTGCGCGAGGAGAGTTCCTACGGCTACGAGCTAATGGAGCGCGTGGAGGAGTTCGGCTTCGCGGAGATAAACGCGGGGACGCTGTACAGGACCTTGAGGCAGATGGAGAATGAAGGGCTCTGCGAGTCTGAGTGGGAGACCTCCAATGGTGGTCCGGCACGACGAATGTACGCAATCACCGGCGCTGGGGAATCGTATCTCGCGGCTTGGGCGGAGGGGTGCAAGGCGTACCAGAATGTGATGGACCGTTTCTTCCAAGCTTATACGAGTAGGTAAGACGAGTAGGCAAGCCCGTACACTACTTCTGAGCGTGGTGAGGCCTTCTCTCTCTAGGGCTGGTCAGCTCACTACTCCTCCTCGGCTAGCTGGCCGTGCTCCTGGAGCAGCTTCCCGGCCTGCCGGGGAGTCGGTATTTGCTGGACACTGTAGGTGAGGTTCCTCTCGTGATCGATCAGTTCGAAGAGAGGACCCCCTGGTTCCCCCGCTTCTGGGTAGGCCAGGATAGACAGGACGTCGTCGTTGTAACCGATGATCAGGTACTCTGAGAAGCCGCCGTCTATCTTCCAGCCAGCGCTAGCGAAGCTTTGTTCTATAGCTTCCGTGTCCACTGTTCTCTGTGCCCCCACCCCCCAACTCGTGTAGAGACTCTAACACTTTGTTGCAACGCTGCACTTGGGTTTCCGGGAAGACCTCTTCTTGGCAGCTCGGTGAATATTCGCCTAGTCCCGGCGCTCCTGCGAATTCTCTACATGCTCCTCGTGCTCTTCGCCGTAAATCAGCCGTTGAAGAACCGAACGCGCTTTTTCCGGGTCTCCTCGCCTTTCGCAACCTACTACACCACACTGTAGGCAGCAAAGCTGATACCCACGTTTAGTGGGAGTTAAGATATATCTTTTCGAGCCTGTGTTCGCAGGTAGTTAGGGCCGATTATAGATCGCTAGTATGTTGCTATTTCCTGGCTATTACTATCGTTAGCGATTAGTTTCATGTGAGGGTCGGGGTCTCTAACAACCCCGGCTCTTTTTACGCCCTGAGTTTCCGAGAACGACCAGTGCCGGAAGCCCGGTTTCCGGGAATACACCATGCCGGAAGCTCACTTTCCGAGAACATAGAGCAGAGCCGGAAACACGCCCCGCAGTTCAGACCGCGTTCTCCGTTCGCGAGGCGAGCGCTTGCACAAGCGCTTAGGGGCCACGGACCCTCTCCTTCCCGGCCGGCGTGGCCCTCAAGCCCGCATAGTCGCTGTCGACGCTCCCCGCAAGCCCCGCTTCGACCAGCTCCTCCGCTACAGCTTCGTACTCGTCTTCGCCTACTGCCGTGGACTCTACGAGGACGCGCCACGGGACATCTTCTCTCTGGTATGCCTCCCCCAAGATCACAACCTGCCTTAAAAGGTGCTCCGCCTTCTCCGAGAGGCCTTTCGGCACGATCCGCACCTCCTTTCTCCTATGAGCCACCTCCGACAGTTTAGCGACCCTTCCGTTGCTCCGCCCCGGTCCTAACGGGATAGGACCGCCCACCGGGGTTTCCGAGAATACCTGCTCGAAACTGTCTAAAAAGTCTCAGAGGGGCCTGCAGCTTGCACTACAGGCGGTCGAAAGAGGCTGTTTGGCCCTTTTCGTGCTCCGTGTACCGGCCAAATCCACGCTCGGAGCGTTTTGCTCGTACCCCTTTTCGGACGGTTTCTCTACGAGCTTCAGTGAATAAGGGGTACCCTCCGCCGCACCTCTACCGTGCGCGGAGACGAGATGCGATCATAACAAACTAGGTCGCTGGCGAAGAAGGAGGTCCTTCGGATGGCCGCTTACGTGTTGGTCGGTGGTGGTTGGCTCGGCGGCTGGTGTTGGCAGAGAGTCGCCCGTCGACTCAGAGAGGAGGGACACGATGCCTATCCCGTCACCCTCACCGGCCTGGGCGAACGAGTGCACCTCGCAAGCCCCGAAGTCGACCTTGAAACTCACATCACCGACGTGGTTAATCTCATAGAGTTCGAGGATCTCCACGACGTCGTGATCCTTGGGCACAGCTACGGTGGGCTCGTGGTCACGGGCGCGGCGGACAGGATCCCCGAGCGCATCTCCCAGCTAGTGTACTTGGACACCGCGCCGCTTCCCGACGGCGCTAGCCTGCTTGAGAAGTTCCCGCTCGAAGCTAGAGAGCGAACCGAGGATCAGGTGCATGAGTTGGGCGAGGGCTGGAAGTTCCCGATGCCACCGCCGGAAGAGTTGGCCAACATGGCCAGCCTGGAAGGGGTAGACGAAGATCATCTTAAGCTGCTGTACTCCCGGGCCACCCCGCAGCCGTTTGGCACCTACACCCAGCCCCTGCGGCTTAAGAACCCGGCCCGAGAAGGGCTACCGAAGCTGGGGATACTGTGCAGCTTCTCGCTGGATCAGGTGCAGGAGATGATCGCCAGCGGCAACCCCTTGTTCCGCGAAATGGCGAGCCCGAACTGGCGGTTCGTCGAACTCCCTACGGGTCACTATCCGATGTTCTCAAGGCCAGATGATCTGGCGGCGGTGCTCCTCGATCTACCATCTGGCGCGTCCGCGCAGGACGACGGCGAGCGCAGCTAAGGGCAACCGGCGAAGCCCTAACTCCCTAGTAGACGCCAGCGAGTAGTGACGAGGCACAGCATACGCTGAGAGCAAGGGTCGGGGTCCAACATCCCCGGCTCTTTTTATGCCTGGGTTTCCGAGAACGGCCAGTGCCGGAAGCCCGGTTTCCGGGAATACACCTTCTCGGCAGCTCGGTGAATAAAGGCAACCCAGCCTACCCCTAACTCAGAGCGTAAGACATAGCCGCAAATAGGTAGGAGTCGAAAGGAGGGGTGGAGCCTCGGCCCGTTGCTCTTAGCCCCTAATTACCTTCCGGAAGGCGCACCCAGCTTGCCGCCCAGATATCCCCCGAGGAGGTTGGCCGCGAAGAGCAACAGCCCGGTGAGAAAGTCCGCTCCGGCCTCGTCAAAGGCTATAGGGCTAGGTGGAAAATTGCCTCCTCCCGCGAGCGCAAGGAGAATGGCCAGCAGCAGGGCCGTGAGGTGAGGGTCCGCACGGATGTGAGAACCGACCGCGAGCAGGTAAGGGTACCCACGCGCCACGAGGAGGTTAGCGTGGAGCGGGTGCCGGTCGAGGAGGGCCGGGAGGCCTCAGAGGCCGAGATCGGCGAGGACGAGGTCGCGATGCCGGTGACCGAGGAGGAGGTCGTCACCGAGAAGCGCCCGGTGGTCAAGGAGGAGATAAGGGTTCGCAAGGACGCCGTCCAGGACGAGGAGGTAGTCGAGGAGGACGTCAGGCGCGAGGAGGTCGACATAGAGGACGCGACCAAGCGCCGGCGAGAAGGGGAAACGGCCCAAACGGATCAGACAGAGGAGCGAGCGGAGGAAGAGCGCCCAGGGAGAGAAGAAACGGGGAGAGAAGAGGACTTTATAGAGAAGGCGAAGAGGAAGATACAGGGCCAATAACGGCTCTCTAATTCCTAAGCTACTCCGAAGAGAAGGGCTGGGGCCTCTATACTCCGGCCCTTCTTACGCCCTCTAGGCCTCCGGGTTTTCTGGGAAGACGAATTGGGAGAGACTACGCTCGCGGCCGGTCCTATGCAAGTGTGCCGCAGTGGGGCTAAGGGCATCCGAACTAAACTGTTGCGGTCCTAGGATTACCCGGAGAACAAGAATGGGAGATTCAAGACGATAGTCAGGATCACGCTCAAGACCACGCTTACCACTATCCAGAACAAGCACCCCGGTCCAACACGCCGCAATGAGAACCTCCTTCAGTCCGAATGTATTGCTTAATACCCAACCAGTGGGAAGCCCAAGCTGCGTTTCCGAGAACGGCCATCTCCGGAAGCTCTAGGTTTCCGAGGATGATGTATCCTGACAGCCTGGTGTCCGGGAAGACAAATTTTCGCGGCAGTTAGATGAATAGAATAGATCGCCCCCTGCTATAGGCTTAGGCTTTTCGGACGCATAGTTTCTAAGCCAATAAAAAGGGCCGCAGCCCTGTAGGACCCCGTGCCGTCCCTCCTTCTTCTCCTGCTCGTACTCGGCCCGTTTCTCGTCCAGCTCCTCTTTCGGGGCGGCAAGCCTCTTAGCTCTAGGCGCACATCGCGCTTACGAACAGCCCCCCGGCTGCAGACCCGAAGACGAACCCTATGACGAAGTACACGATAGCCACGAACAACCTTCTTCCACGCTATAGCTACCAAGAGCTTGGATAAATATGTGGTTAGGGGCAGTAGAGCACGCACGTCTTTGTGTCACATCCTACGAATGAAGGATTCTCGCTAGCCTAAAGTAGGATTTTGTGGATCTGTCGCACCCGACCCTTCTAGGCAGCTCGGTGTAAATAGAGTTAACACGCCCTATGGTAGGTGCAGGGGCTATGTAACCAAGGTTTTACCAAGCTGTTATCTCGCTGTGAGGTAGCATGTTCATAATCTGTGCTCAAGAACAACTTGGTGCCCTTAGTACTTCTTCTTACTCTTCCCCCTTCCCCTAGAGGCACCAGGCCTCCTCCTATCGGAGCAACGACAGTCCCCTGGCTAGCCGCAAGCCCTTGGCAGACCATGCGAATAGCTCGAGTACTCGGAATCTAGTCTCTGTATTTCCCTCGCGCGATTCGTGTGGTAGGAGTGGGTGACTACATACCACGCGTAGCCCGCGGAAGCGTGAATATATACGAATTTTAAGTCCGAGAGAATGTGTTCGTCGGGGTTCATCAGAGTACGAGATTCTGCATAACTAAGCCGATTCTGCGTTAGTCGTATCTCAGCGAACTTTCCCGTACTCTCCTGCATTGGTGTACTACTGCTGTACCAGAATGCACCCAGAGATATAGTGAGACAGGCCGTTGAGGGCCGGAAGAAGAGGACACAGTGCCGCTCGCGGCTCTACAGGTTCTTCCTCAGGTCGCAGTAAGTCGCTGGTAGCCGGTGGAGGCAACCGGTCAGACATCCTGGCTGTAGCCTAGGCTAGCTGCATATTTATCCAACTCTGCTACATGTCGTGTTGCCCACCACGCCTCTTTGAGGGCGCACAATGGCCCTTTGCCCCGGTCTTAACGCATAACGATTCGCCGGGCTGCATACAGGCTTCCGAGAACACCCCTTCTCGGCAGCTCGGTGAATAGAGTGGGGTGTACCCCTAGCGGACCGGGACTTCGCGCCCCCCTTTAGAGGGCAGCCTCACGCGTCCTGAAGGCAAGAGATAGCCCCCGGCAGCGTATACCCATAAGAAAGAAAGAAGCGAAACCCCTTAGAGGAAGTTGCCACCGGGGGTAACTGATTGACTCTGCGTACCAGCTAGGGGTTACACCGACCCCGACGGGTTGGCGGAGACGCTTTTTCGGCCTCGACTAGCTTACTCTCCCACTAATATGAGTCCGCGAACCGAATCAATCTCGTATGCCTCGTCATCCTCCAGGTCGTACTTCTCATACATCCTGATCCAGAAGTCGCGGGTCGCGTCTACGATAGCGCATGCCTGCTCCCATGAGAGATTCCCCTGGCCGGACTCAAGCACCCGCATCTCGGTTTCTAGCCTACGAAACTCCTCCAGGTCCTTTGACTCTAGCCTCGCGGCTATCTCCATCATCCCAACCTACTCCCGTCCGACTTCTTTGCGCTCACGCATCCAATGTTACCTCTCACCCGGGTCTGCGTGCATGGTATCGCTCGCCTCTACGGTGTTCACCCTAGTGGACAATGGAGAAAATGGCCGTGACGCTCGGTTAAAGCGATACTCTTATATGGCGTCGATTGTGGCCACGATCCTGGCATAACGCTCACAAGAAGCTGCTGTGGTGCACGGAGCGTCGAGGGCAGGTCATCGACTTCTGGATCTCCTTCTCCAACGTGGTCATCGTCGTGCGTAGGCTTATTCGAGAGGCCTGGATTCGCTATCGTTGGGAGAGCCGACCTCGCCGCAGACCATGATCTATTGACGGAACCCCCTTAGCCCCGCTGAAAGCCTTTGGAGATTGACAAAACCGTAACAATCGGCGGTAATACTAAAGATAGTCCGAAAAACAGAGTCCCTGGCCTCAGGGTAGAGAGAGGAAGAAGATCCGCAGCACGAGGGCCCCGACGCTGAGGGAAGATCAGATCGATGTCCTGAGTCGCTACGGGGAGACGAGGGAGACGGAGGCCGAGCAGGTCCTCTTTAGGGCAGGCGCCCTTCCCAACCACTTCGTCGTCGTCCTCGAAGGCGAGGTGGAG
>DATDKT010000247.1:0-7407 GCA_036519775.1 Rubrobacteraceae bacterium | reverse complement strand
CTTCTCAGTCATGTGCACCGGAACCCGAATGGTGCGCCCCTTGTCCGCTACCGCCCTCTGTACCGCTTGCCTGATCCACCACGTCGCGTACGTCGAGAACCTAAAGCCCCTATCAGGGTCAAACTTCTCTACGGCCTTCATAAGCCCTATGTTGCCCTCCTGGATCAAATCCTCAAAAGGCAACCCGTATCCGCGGTACTTCTTAGCTACGGATACCACCAGCCTCAGGTTCTTCTCTATTAGCCTCGCCCTAGCACTCTTGTCGCCAGCCTTGGCCCTATTGGAGAGGTCTATCTCCTCATGGTGGGTGAGGAGGTTACCCTGCCCTATGTGTGAGAGGTACTTCGCCAGAAGCTCCGGCGTCTCCCCCTCGCGTCCCGGTCGTCGAGTTACAGCAGTCTCCACAATAACACCTCCACTTTAGATCTCACCTTCGCCTCTGAATCGACCCTCGTAGCACTGCCCCGGTGGTTTATTCCGCTCTCCAAAGGGGCTTTTTGCTGACTCGCGCCGCATCTGTCCGAGCCCGGACGTTTTCGAGGGCGCTTATGGCTGGACAAGTTACCTTACTAATTTTGTCCCTAACCGCTTAATTATATAGCGAGAGAGCGGTTTGTCAAGGCCGGGAGGGCTTTTCGCCAAATTTTTTAAGGATCGGGCCGCTCCTGGGTAGCCCGGTTTCGAGCTCTGGCGCAAAACGTTCGACTCAAAGCAGCTACTCCCGACAAGCTAAGAATACGCCGGCGCCCGGTGGTTACAACACCACGTGCAACACTACATAAGGGGGCGGCGCCGATCCTGCCTCCTACGGAGTATCTCCATCATGGATCAACGCGCGCCGCCGAGGGAGGGTTGTGCTCGGCCAAGTTCGTTCGGGAGTATCAGTTAGCCTGTGCTAGCCGCGGTCGGGTCTGGCTGCCTGATAGACGGCGGCCATATCCTCTTCTCCGTGTCCGGCGTCTATCGCTTCGTCGAAATGGGTGGCGGCGGCCTCGGTCATCGGCAGCCGCAGCCCGCTGGCCTGGGCGGCGTCGAGCACGAGGCTCGCATCCTTGCGCGCCAGGCTCGCAGAGAAGCTCGTTGGGTACTCCTCCTCGATCATCATCTGGCCCTTCATCTGCGCGTACGGCAGGCCCAAAGGGCCGCCCTCGATGACCTGGAGAAACTGGGAGGGGTCCACGCCGGTGGCCTCCGCGAGCGAGATCGTCTCGGCCAGCACACCCAGGATGCCCACTATCCAGTTATTGGTAACTAGCTTCAGACGGCTGCCGGCTCCGGCAGGCCCGAGCCACAGAACGTTGGCGGCCACCGCATCGAAGATCGGCTGGCTCCGCTCCCGCACCTCTTCCGGTCCAGAGGCAAGCACTACAAGCTGCCCCTGCTCAGCGGGCTTCTTGGTCCCCAAAACAGGAGCATCGACGTAGAAAACGCCGCGCTCGTCCGCCACCCGCGCGAGCCGCTCGTGGCCGTCGGCGCCGACCGTGCTCATCTGCAGCCACACGCTGTCGTCGGGCAGCGCCGACAGCGCGCCGTTCTCTCCACCGACGGCCTCCGCGACGGCGTCGACATCCGAGAGCATCGTCAGCACGAACCCGGCTCCCTCGGCGGCCTCGGCGGGGGTATCCGTCACCTTCGCCCCGTCATCCACCAGCGGCTCGGCCTTCTCGCGCGTGCGGTTCCAGGCGCGTACCTCCATCCCCGCCGAGATCAGGTTGCGCGCCATCGCGGCACCCATGATCCCGGTCCCCAGAACAGCTATCGCGTTGTCGTTCGCCATCTCTCTTTGCGTCTCCCTTCTTGAAGATGCCAGCTCGGACGGATGTACCACGCCCCTTTTGATCAATAAACACAACCACTGAGAGTCGACTCGGAGGGAGGCGGTTTTCTGTGCCCAGCGAGTGACCAGACCTTTCGGGCTACGCCGAAAAGAGACAGCGTCTCGTTCTACTTGAAGCGGTACTGACGGTACATGTTGGCACTCTCGTCCACGTCGGCCTCGGTAACGTGGGTGCGGCCGCGGGAGGCGACGCGCTCCTCGATGCGCTTGCGGATAAAGCGGCGCATCAAAAAGGGGCTGCGCTTGATGCGCCGGTCGGCCTCCGGGTCCCAGGTGATCTGCCTCTTCTCCGCCAACTCGCACCTCTTTCAGACTCGCTTACTTCCCCAATTCTACAGCGCCCCAGTGATGCCCGTAACAACGAACGCCCGTCAGCGGGTCTAGAATTACCACACCGAAAGTCACCAGAGAGGATGCTTTGGAGAAGCCCGCCACGCTCGAAGCGAGAAACATCACGCGCCTCTACAAGAGTAGCGAGCGCGGAGTTACAGACATCAGCTTCGAGGTCCACCCTGGTGAGATCTTCGGCCTCATGGGCCCGAACGGCTCCGGTAAGAGCACCCTCCTGCGCATCCTCTCGACCGCTATCGCACCGGAGAGCGGCACCTTCCGTATCGGCGGCGCGGATGGAACTAAGGAGAGGCAAAGGGCGCGGGCTAGGATGGGCCTGATGGTGGATCGTCCGACCCACTACGGAGACCTTACCGGCTGGGCGAACGCCTACCTCTTCGCCCGCTCCTACGGTATAGATAAGGGGAAGGCGGAGGGCGTGCTCGCGGAGCTCTTCGACTACTTCGGGCTCGCAGAATACAGGGACGACAAGGTCAAGAGGTACTCCTATGGGATGGGGAAGAAGCTCGCGCTCGTAGAGGCACTGGCGCACGGGCCGGAGCTTCTGCTCCTGGACGAGCCGTCGCTCGGGCTCGACTACGCCTCGCAGCTCGCTTACCAGAAGAAGATCCGAGAGCTCGCCGCGTCGGGCGTCGCCGTCCTCGTCGCGAGCAACCAGGTGGATGAGGTCGAGGCCCTGTGCGATCGGGTCGCCTTTTTACAACGGGGCAGGCTCGCGGCGCTCGGGACGCCGGAGGAGCTCGTCTCCTCCCTGAAGGGGACGCGGCGTGTCGTCGCGACGCTCCGGAACCCGGTCGAGTACGGTGCGCTCGAAGGAGTGCCGGGGGTCGAGCGAGTGGTGCCGAAGGGCCGAGCCCTGGTGGTCCACTGTGAGGAGAGGCCCGGCATCGTAGCCGACGTGGTAGCGGGGATCGTCCGGGCAAACGGGGATATCGCCGACCTCTCGGTGCGGCGGCCAAGCCTCGCGGACGTGTACGTGAAGCTGACGGGGGAGGCGTTGAACGATGATGAGGCTTGACCCGCCGGACGCTTACTGGAAAAAGGACGTCGTCCTGTTCTTCTCCAAGAGGTTCGCGCTCCTCATAAAGATTCTCTATCCGGTGGCGCTCATAGTCCCGGTGGCGGTGAGCGACATACCGGCGCAGTACGCGGCAGCGGTGGTCGGGATCGTGGCGGTGATGGCCGGAACCTTCGGGGCCGGTGAGAGTTTGACAGCGGACCTGAACGACGGGATCTTGCTGCGCTTCGCCCTCACGCCCCTCTCGCCGCGCCGCGTAGTTTTCGAGATCCTCGCGGTAAACGCAGTCCTTGACTTTATTCAACTCCTGCCCGCGCTGCTTCTGGTCTACGTCTTTCACCCGGTGCCGCTCGTGTGGGTGTTCGCCGCGACCTTTGGGGTGTTCGCCACGCTCGTGACGGCGAACTGCATAGGGATCTTCATCGCCAACTTCACCTCGTCGCCGGCGGACGTGCTGTTGTACGCCTCGGCGATACTCGCGCCCCTGATCTACGTCTCTGGCTTCTTCCGCAACCAGAACCCGGAAGGCATCTCGGCGATCTTGCGCGACTTCGTCCCCTTCGCCCACATGAACGACGCCCTCAAGGAAGTCTTTGGCCTCTCGACTGGATCAGTGCCTCTGGAGGTGTTCGTCTACCCTGGCCTAATCGCCGCCGTTCTCGCCTTCGGCGTCTGCCTGACGGCGCCGCGACTCCTCTCGCCCCGGTTGTAGTCGGGGGCCGCTCGGCGAACCGTTCAACTGCGTTTGCGGCTATGCTAATATGAGCGCAACCGTATAGGAGCCTTTGGGAAGAGGTAGGAGGAGAAGATGGGGAACCGTTTGGGTCGGTACGCTATCTGGATCGGGATAGCGCTCGCCGGGGCGCTATGCTGGGGGATTCTGGCCCTGGGCAGGGGCGAGACCGTAAACGCGGGGTGGATGCTCTTCGCGGCGATTGCCTCTTACGCTATAGCGTACCGTTTCTACTCCCGGTTCATAGCGAATCGGGTATTGGGGGTCGACGACAACCGGGCGACCCCAGGCGAGAGGTTGGACAACGGCCGGGACTTCGAACCGATGGACCGGCGCATCCTCTTCGGACACCACTTCGCGGCGATAGCGGGAGCGGGTCCGCTCGTAGGGCCGGTGCTGGCCGCGCAGATGGGGTTCCTGCCCGGCACCATCTGGATCATCGTCGGTGTGATCCTCGCGGGCGCCGTGCAAGACATGACTATTCTGTTCTTCTCCATGCGCCGGGACGGCAAGACTTTGGGACAGATGGCCCGCGAGGAGATAGGACCCGTGGGCGGGGCGGCGGCGCTAGTTGCGGTGCTCTCCATCATGATCATCCTGCTCGCGGTGCTGGCCCTCGTCGTGGTCAACGCCCTGGCCGATTCACCGTGGGGCTCGTTCTCCATCGCGATGACGCTACCGATCGCGCTGCTCATGGGCTTCTACCTGCGCTTCTTGAGACCCGGACGGGTCTTGGAGGTCTCGGCCATAGGGGTGGGGCTCTTAATCCTGGCGATCATCGGAGGCGGTTGGATCTCGGAGTCCTCCGGCTACGCTGCGGCCTGGACCTTCAGCGGGGTCACGATCGCGTTCGCGCTCATCATCTACGGCTTCGTCGCCTCCGTCCTACCGGTGTGGGTCCTCCTGGCTCCACGCGACTACCTATCCACGTTCATGAAGATCGGAACCATCCTCCTCCTCGCCGTCGGCATAGCCATCGTCCTGCCGACGATGCAGATGCCACGGCTCACCGATTTCGCCTACTCCGCGACGGGCGGTCCCGTGGCGCCGGTGGGTCCCCTCTTCCCGTTCGTGTTCATAACCGTCGCCTGCGGAGCCCTCTCGGGCTTCCACTCGCTGATAGCCTCGGGCACTACCCCAAAGCTCATTCAAAAAGAGTCCCAGGTGCGCATGATCGGCTACGGCGCGATGCTCATGGAGTCTTTCGTCGCGGTCATGGCCATGATCGCCGCGTGCGTCCTCGACCCCGGCATCTACTTCGCGATGAACGCGCCAGCGGCCGTGGTTGGCGGCACCGCGGAATCGGCGGCGTCGGCCGTCTCGAGCCTCGGGTTCTCGGTCAGCCCGGAGACGCTCTCGCAGACGGCGAGCGATGTAGGCGAGAGCAGTATCATCGCCCGGACCGGGGGGGCCCCCACGCTCGCGGTCGGTATGGCATACATCTTCTCGGGTGTTACGGCCTTTCTCGGAGGGTTGGAGGCGTTCTGGTACCACTTTGCGATCATGTTCGAGGCCCTCTTCATCCTCACGACCGTGGACGCCGGGACGCGCGTCGGGCGGTTCATGCTCCAGGACCTGATGGGCAACGTCTACGAACCCTTCCGCAACGCCTCGTGGCTGCCGGGCAACCTCATCACGAGCGCCCTTATAGTCGCGGCCTGGGGATACTTCCTGGTCGTCGGCGTGCTCGATCCTCTGGGCGGTATCAACCAGCTCTTCCCGCTCTTCGGTATCGCCAACCAGCTCCTGGCCGCCGTGGCCTTGACGGTCGCGACCACTATTCTGATAAAGATGGGCAAGCTGAAGTACATCTGGGTGACGCTCGTACCCCTGGCGTGGGATGCCGTCGTGACGCTCACGGCGAGCTGGCAGAAGATCTTCCACGCCGACCCTAGGATCGGCTTCTTCGCCCAGAGAAGTGCCGCCCAGGAGGCGCTCGCCAACGGCGAGCCCTTCACCGGGACCTCGAGCCTCGCCCAGACCGAGCAGATAATCACGAACGCGACGGTGGACGGGATTCTCTCGATAATCTTCGCGCTCGCGATAATCGTCGTCATAGTCGACGCCGCGCGGGTCTGGGTCGGTCTGATCTTCGGCAGCGAAGAGCCCGAGATGCACGAGGCGCCCTACGAGCCCTCAGAAATAGAGTCGCCCCCGGCCACCGTGACCGCCATGGCCTCGAACCGGGATGCGTAGCAGGGTCCTACAACCCGTAAAGTACGCCTGGGAGTACCTGAAGGAGATCTCCGGCGAGAACGCCTACGACCGCTACCTGGCGATCCACGCCGCGACCCATCCGGGCAAGCCGCCTATGGGTCGCGGTGAATTCTACCGCTGGCGCCAGGACGAGAAATACAACAACCCCGGCAGCCGCTGTCCATGATGAAGCCCTGCGGGCCGGTCGGCCCGCAAGGCAGACTTCCACCTCCGGCTGTCAGCCACTAGTTTCTGGCTGGTGGCTGACCGCTCTCTTCCATAGACAACGGAGGCCAATTCCCTGGAGCGGACTCCCTGGAGCGGACTCCCTGGAGCCGCCTCCTCGTCACGATCGATGTCGGCTCGGCCCTACCTTAAGCGGCGCTTTCAGTGCCGGGTCACCATTGTCGAAGCCGAGGTCGAAGGCCACTGCGTCGGACTCGAAGCTAGAAAAGCTGACGAACCTGCGGGCCTCGTCGATTTCTACACTCGCCAGAGTAGGGGCAGCGCCTACGATCATCTCCACCAGTAGGGCAGCTACAGCAAGAATCGAGCGCGTACACTATATTAAAGGCGAAGGGCAGAGCTCGCCTGTGCAAGACGCTCGGGTCAGTCGCGACTCGAAGACGCACAAGGCTTTTTGACCGCCTCGGCTAGCATCTCTACCATCTATTCGTGAGGGAACCTTTCCGGCGTCGAGTCGGTCAGCAGCAGGGCGAGCAGGAGTGCGAGGGCGTAGATGGCCCCAGCTAGGACGACCACCAAGGCGAGGAGGGCACGGTGCGGTCTCATCGGGGCCTCATCCTTTTAGCAACTAGAGCCTTCTCGAACTCCTCAGGGGTTGGGAATTAGAAAGTGACAGAGAGAACATCGTTAGTTGTTGTCAGCCTCCTTCAGAAAACAAAGCACAGCATAGCAAAAAGGGAGGGGCCGGGTCTTGGGGAGCGACTCAAGGCGGGCCGTAAAGTCCTTAATACTCTCACTTAGCTCAGCGTTACGATTCTCTTTCTCGCTTTCCAACGCTACTGATCCTTGTTCCCTTGATAACTACTCAGTACAACCTAACCTAAGAAAGCGACCAAAGCAAGATTGGACTTGCCCCGGCACCACGGACACTCGAACATTGAGAACGATAGATCCATACCACAGATCGCCAAGGAGTTAGGGGTCTCGTAAAACCCCTTGAGAAATGTAGCTATTCGAATGCCGCCATGCCGTACTTGGCGTTTACCTTTGCGCGCCACTCTAGGAGGTCGCGCCGTCGCTGCTCTA
>DATDKT010000246.1:0-6192 GCA_036519775.1 Rubrobacteraceae bacterium | reverse complement strand
AGATGGGGGCAGTGGCGAAGATGAGACCGGTGTTGGCAGCACTGGTCATGCTCACGCCGAAGGTGAAAGCTGTCTGGCCGATCGCCACCCCGAGGCACCCCAGGCCCGCCACGGAGAGAAGGTCTTTCGGTTTGAGCCTGTGCGCTGGCTCCAGGATGCGGAGGAGGCAGAACATCAAAATACCGCCTGCTGTGAAGCGTAAGGCCACAATGAGCAGTGGAGGCATGAACTCGGCCGCGTACTTCGTCGCCGCGTAGTTGGCGCCCCAGAAGACGGCGGCTAGCATCAAAGATACCTCCGTAAAGATGGCCGCCTTCTTTAAGTCTGTCACGAGACGAGATTGTAACCTCGGACCGCATCGAAGCCGGATGTGCGCGAGTGAAGGGAACCAGGATAATTATTCGACTACCGCTGGTCGATCACGAGAAGCAATCTATGCTTCATGCGACGAGAGCACCGTTCCAATGCGCAACATTCTAGATGGTCCGGTTGGAGCGCAGTGGCATGGCCGGGGTGTAGGATGCGGCTCGTGCATCCGCTGCTTGCGGGCACTTTCTTAGCTGCCGGAGAAGGATTCGAACCTTCACTAACTGATCCCGAGGGAGATGTTCAACCGCAAAAGGTGCAGGCTGCGCCTCCTTGCTCTAAATCCTCGACAACTCTACTCTGCGAGTGCTCCCCTCGTTCAGCGAGGCGTGGAACCGTAACCCGAAGGCGGTTTGTAGATGTGGAACAAGATAGAAACGATGGTGCCTCCTTGCTCGGCGCATACTCACTCAGCAAGAGTGGCAGCTGGGCAACTACGGCGCATCATTCATTCGAGTCATTTGTGGCTAGAGTTCTCAATCTTTCTTGCCTAGCAACTCTTCCAGGTAGCCGGTGTGGTACTCGCCGGAGCAGAAGGCGTCCTCTTCGAGGAGTCGCATGTGGAGGGGAATGGTGGTCTTGATACCCTCTAGGCGGTACTCGCGCAGAGCGCGGCGGGCGCGGTATATTGCCTCTTCGCGAGTAAGGGCCCAGACGATGAGCTTGCCGACCATCGAGTCGTAGAACGGTGGGATCTTGTAACCTTGATAGATGGCCGAGTCCACGCGGACGCCGGGGCCGCCGGGGACGTCGAGGAAGGAGATCTCACCCGGCGAGGGCATGAAGTCCTTCTCGGGATCCTCGGCGTTGATCCGAAACTCCATCGCGTGGCCGACCATCGGCACGTCGTCTTGCTCAACGCTTAAAGGCTCACCCCCAGCTACCCTGATCTGCTCCTTCACCAGGTCCACGCCCGTCAGCATCTCCGTGACCGGGTGCTCTACCTGTATGCGTGTGTTCATCTCGATAAAGTAGAAGTCGTCTCCCTCGACCAGAAACTCCACGGTCCCGGCGTTTGCGTACCCCGTCTCCCGGGCCAGGCGGACGGCTGCCTCGGTCATCTTCTCTCGAACTTCGGGGCTTATACCTGGTGACGGAGCCTCCTCCAGCACCTTCTGCCTCCGACGCTGCATGGAGCACTCCCGCTCGTAGAGGTGGATAACGTTGCCGTCGTGGTCACCCATCACCTGGACCTCCACGTGGCGCGGCCCGACGAGCAGCTTCTCCAGGTAGAGCGTCCCGTCACCGAAGGCGGCCTCGGCCTCGCGCTTCGCGACCTGTACAGCCTTGCGGAGCTCCTCCTCGTCTCCGGCCACCCGGATGCCCCTCCCGCCGCCTCCAGCCGCTGCCTTGACCATGACGGGGTAGCCGATTCCTCCGGCCGTCTCGACGGCATCGTCGGGCGAGGCGGACTCTTCCGAACCGGGCACAACCGGCACGTCGGCCCCTTGCGCCAGCCGGCGAGCCGCGGACTTGTTACCCATCTTCTCGATGGCTTCCGCCGAAGGCCCAATGAAGGTGAGCCCGGCGTCCCGGCAAGCCGCGGCGAACGAGGCATTCTCGGCGAGGAAACCGTAGCCTGGATGGATCCCTTCGGCCTCGGTCTCTTTGGCGGCTTCTAGTAGGGTCTCCACGTTCAGGTAGCTCTTGCCGGCTGGCGAAGGACCGATGTTGATGGCCTCGTCGGCGTGGCGGACGTGGAGAGCCTCGGAGTCGGCGTCGGAGTAGACGGCGACCACGGATATCTCGAGCTCCTGGCACGCCCGTATGACGCGCAGCGCGATCTCACCGCGGTTGGCAACCAGTACCTTCCCCAACATGCCGCACTCCTCCCTCTGTGCCTCACGTAATCCGGCGTCATGGTACCCGCGCTTGCCACCTCGCGCTCCCCCATCAGGCCCGCGAGGATCCTATGGCCGGGGCCGCGGCGCTCGCCACGAGTGCGGCGAGCGCCACCTTTATGAGGTCGAACGGTACGAACGGCAGGACGCCCTGCGCCAGGGCAGCAGCAAAGGGAAGTCGTGTAATCACGGCGAGCCAGGTTGCCCCGAGAGCGTAGATGATCGCAAGACCCGCACATCCCCAGATGAAGCTGGCCCATAACGCCCTGCGGCGAGTGGCGTTGGCCGCGGCGTGGGCGGCGAGGCCGGCTATTGCGGCGGCTAGTGGGTACGAGAGGATGTAGCCTCCCGTCGGGCCGAGGACAACGCCGAGCCCGCCCGAGAACTGGGCGAAGACGGGGAGACCGACCGCTCCGAGGAGCACGTAGACCACCTGCGCCAACGCCCCGTATTTTGGCCCGAGCAAGAGCCCGGAGAGGATGACCGCAAGAACTTGCAGCGTGAAGGGGACCGGGGAGAAGGGCAACGGTATAGCTATCTGTGCCGCCACCGCAGTCACCGCGGCCATCAGCGCCGTCCGGGTCATCATCGCGACGTTCAAGTGCATCCTACTCTTTCGCGCAGAGGTCTGGCTGGCCCCGTCTGTTGTTGGTTAATCTGCCTTTTAAGAATACATTGACCGGAATTTCCGGCGCTAGTAGTATGCCGGCACTGTCCAGGGAAGTGGGGTGATAAGCGCATCATGGGCCGCAGCATTGAGACCGAGTTGCCTCAGGCACGGTACAGCTACGGTGGGGACGAGTACGTCTTCGTCGAGCTCGCTGAGGCGATGAGCTTGAAGGTAAATTTCCGGGCTATGGCGATCACGAATAGGCTCCGGGAGGAGAACATCCCTGGCGTGACGGACATCTGCCCGTCAAACGCTTCGTACATGATCCGTATAGACCCAGACGAGTTGCACCCGGACGACCTGATCTCCCGCCTCAAAGCGATAGACGAGGAGGTCGGCGACATACGCGGCTTCGAGCTGAATACGCGGGTCGTGGACGTGCCCGTCATGATGGAGGACCCCTGGACCCACGAGACCCTTATGCGCTTCCGCGATAGGCACCAGGACCCCGACTCCACCGACCTGGAGTACTCGGCCCGCATAAACGGCTTCGAATCGAAGGAGGACTTTATCGAGGCGCTTCTGGGCTCCCCGTGGTTGGTGACCATGATCGGGTTCGTGCCCGGGCTCCCCTGGTGCTACCAGCTCGTCCCGCCGGAGGAGCAGATCGAGGTTCCCAAGTACGTGAGGCCCCGCACCTACACCCCCGAGCGAGCCTTCGGCTTCGGAGGCGGTTTCGCGGTGGTTTACTCTGTCGAAGGGGCAGGCGGCTACCAGCTCTTTGGTCGATCCCCTGTCCCAGTGCTCGACGTGCAGCAGCGACTGAAGGATTTCCGGGACTCCATTGTCTTCCCCAAGCCCGGCGACGTCTGGAACTACCGGCGCATAGACCGCGAGGAGTTCGACCGTCTCGAGGTCGAGGTCGAGGAGGGAACCTTCGAGTACAGGAAGAAAGACTTCGTCTTCCACCCGGATCGCGCGCTCGAGAACCCACATGCCTACAACGAGGAGATACTGGGGGTGCTCTATGGCGATTAGGGTGAGACAGCCCGGCCTCCTGACCACGGTCCAGGACACGGGACGTTTCGGGGAGTACGCCCTCGGGATGCCACCTTCGGGGGCGATGGACGTCTTCTCATTCCAGGTAGGCAACTACCTCGTGGGCAACGAGGATGGCGCGGCTGGCTTGGAGATCACGTACTTCGGTCCCGAGCTGGAGTTCACCGAGGACGCCGTCATCGCGATCACTGGGGCGGAGATGCCGCCGAAGATAAACGGTGAAGAGGCTCCGACCTGGGAGACGCTTCGGGTGGAGGAGGGCGACGTGCTCTCCTTCGATTACTTGAAGAACGGGGCCCGGTCTTATCTGGCGGTGGCGGGAGGGATAGACGTACCCATCTTCATGCACAGCCGCTCGACGTACACCCTGATCGGGCTCGGCGGTCACGAGGGACGCGCGCTGCAGGAGGGCGACGAACTAGGGGTCGGCGAGGCTCCCCGAAATGCCGAAGGGCAGGTGGGCAAGAGGGCGGACGACGACCATATCCCCACCTACCCCAGGGAGGCAGAGCTGCGCGTGATCATCGGCCTGGCCAGCTACCGCATCACCGAAGAGAGCATGGACGAGTTCTTGAGTATCCAGTGGACGGTGACCCCGGACGCGGACCGCGTCGGCTACCGATACCAGGGTGGCGAACTCGCGTTCGTCGAGCGGGAGCAGCCGGCTGGGGCAGGAGCCGACCCGGCGAACGTCGTGGACTTCGGCTATCCTGTAGGCTCTGTCCAGGTACCCGGCGGGGTCGAGCCGATTGTGCTGATGAACGACGCCGTCACCGGCGGCGGCTACGCGACCATCGGCACCGTTATAAGCGCGGATCGCGACAAGCTGGCCCAGACCAAAACTAATGACAAAACCCGCTTCCGCTCCGTGGATCTCGACGGGGCCCTCAAGGCCCGCGAGGAACGTCGGGCGCAGATGGCGGAGATCCGGCAAGCATTGACCTAGGCCGGAAAGGTAGGTTAACGCCGTGCAGATAGACATCAGCTGCGACATGGGGGAAAGCTTCGGGCCCTGGAAGATGGGCTTCGACGAGGAGATGATGCAATACATTTCCTCCGCCAACATCGCGGGCGGCTTCCACGCCGGCGACCCAACCACGATGCGCAAGACCGTCTCGCTGGCTAAGGACTACGGTGTCGCGGTTGGCGTGCATCCGGGGTACCGGGATCTAGTCGGCTTCGGCCGCAGGGAGATGGACGTTCCACCGGACGAGATCCACGACGAGATCATTTATCAGCTCGGTGCTCTGCGCGAGTTCGCCCGCTACTACGACATGGAGGTCCAACACGTAAAGGCCCACGGCGCCCTTTATATGGTCGCCGCCCGCGACGAGGAGCTCTCGCGCGCGATCATCGAGGCGATACAGAGGGTCGACCCCGGCCTATTGCTCTTCTGCATGCAGGCCTCCGTGACCTACCAGCTCGCGCAGAAGATGGACCAGCCGGTGGTGGCGGAGTTCTACGCCGACCGCGAGTACAACGACGAAGGCCAGATCGTCTTCACTCGCAGCGTAGCCGAGGAACTCGACCCCGAGGAGGTCGGCGACCGGGTCGTCCGGGCCATCACCGAAAAGAAGGTGAAGACCGAGAGCGGCAAGGATATAGATGTGGCCTCCGATTCGGTCTGCGTCCACGGCGACACTCCCGGTGCCGTTAGGCTGGCCGAGGTGATCGCGCGTAAGCTAGGTGAGAACGACATCGAGATCCGTCCCCTCGGACGCGCCCAACAAAGGATCTCTTAGAAGGAGCGACATTGGCTGACAAGACCGTCAAAGCGCAGATGCCCGGCACCTTCTACCGCCGCCCCGACCCGGAGAGCGACGTCTACGTGGAAGAGGGTGACCAGGTCTCCGCGGGCGACACCATCGGCCTGATCGAGGTCATGAAATCCTTCCACGACGTCAAGGCGGAAGAGGATGGTACGATCACCAAATTTCTCGTCGAGAACGAGGAGGCCGTGGACGCAGGACAGGATCTCGTAGAGCTGGAATAGGCCGCTCCCACCCCGCAGGGCGATCCCTTGACCTACTTGGTGGTGTAACGAGCCGGCTCGGCCACCTCTAGGAAAAGCTTGCCCAATGAACGCTCTGGGATCTAGACGACACCGCTCGCCAATTGTTGCCTTCGCGCAGCACAGCGCGGAACCGCAGCCTGGGGTTGTTAGTAGATATGAGATAGATGTCTCGTAGAAGGAGGATGATCGGGTCCTATTGCCTGTGCGCAGAATTGGCTCGAGGCACCGATCCCTGACGTTGGGGAGCACACCGGCAATCTAGTTGAGCGGTGTCGAAAGCACGAGCGCCCTCGTCACGAGCG
>DATDKT010000245.1:0-10712 GCA_036519775.1 Rubrobacteraceae bacterium | reverse complement strand
TTTGGCCAATGTGCTTTCTCTCTGTTGCTGCCATGGACTAAGTGTAAAGCAAACCCATCTAACCAAAGGAGAAAACACGATGGGACACCAGGAGACAATGGCGACGGGCAGTGCGTTGAGGCGCATTCTTTTGGTTCTTGCCGCCAAGGGTAGGCGCACCGTCAAGCTAACCAGGGATGCTACGGAGGCCCTTAGAAGGCACTTGACGCGTCAGCTAGAAGAGATCGACGGGTTGGGCGACTACTTCCAAGAGAACGGCCTCGTGTTCTGTACGTCGAAGGGGACCCTTATCAACCCGACGAACCTGCGCAAGCGGTCCTTTGCTCCGCTGCTCGCTAAAGCCGGGCTCCCGCACATGACGTTCCACCAGCTCCGCCACACCGCCGCCACGATCCTGCTACTCAAGAACGTGAACCCGAAGATCGTCTCCGAGATGCTGGGCCATGCTAGCATAGCCATCACGCTCGATACCTATTCGCACGTGCTTCCCAACATGCAGGATAGCGCGGTTGCAGCTATGGAAGAGGCGTTTTCGTAGCGCGTTGGTGTAAAAAACGGTGTAGTAGCCTCCGGCGCGAAAACCGGGGGCTTTTCTTTTTCCTCGCATTGCTGATAGGTGAGCCGCTTTGAGGAGTGGAGCCGAGGGGGATCGAACCCCTGACCTCCGCGCTGCCAGCGCGGCGCTCTCCCGGCTGAGCTACGGCCCCAAAAGACCTACAAAGTATAGCAAGCAAGGGTATGGTGTCAATGCGCTTAGAGCGCCGGGAATTCCTCCCAGTGCTCTTGGGGGACACCGCGCCAGAGGGACTCCAGACGATAGTAGTCGCGCGCCTCGTCGGTGAAGACGTGGACGACCACGTCGATGAAGTCCAGGCTGATCCAGGCGCTCCCCTCATCTACGCGCCGTGAGCGCGGCCTATAGCCCTCCTCCCTCATCCTTTCGAGGATCTCCTCGACGATGCGCCGCGTCTGACGCTCGGTCTCAGCGCTGGCGATCACGAAATAATCCGTGTAGGAGACGGCCTCTCTCAGGTCCACGATGACCACGTCTCTGGCGAACATCTCGGCCGCCGCCCGAGCCGCCGTCTCCGCCATGTGCCGGGTCAACTCGAGTTCGTCCCGAGACTCCTCTACCTGCCTGGCCGCCGAATCGTCGCGGTTCACGCTTCCTTGCTCCCGCTCAAATGTCCCTCCTGTCTCTCGCTTTCGTCTTCCCTTCGCGCACCGTACAATCCCCTATCGTGGATGATCTTGTACGCCCCCTCCGGTACCAGGTACCTCACACTCCTCCCCTCCGTCAACATCCGCCTAATGCCGGTCGCTGAGATGTCCACCCGCGTGCACTCGACGGGTATGATGTGATCGAAGTTACTCAACTCCCTTTCGAGGTGGCCCAGATTGGAGATGTCGTAGCCGGGCCGTGTCGCCGCTATCATTACGGTCTCCTCCAGGAGCCTGTCGGGCTCCTTCCAGGAGAGGAGGTTGGAGACCTCGTCGGCGCCGGTAATAAAGAACCACTCGCCTCTCGAGCTCTCCCAACGCTCTCTTATGAGCGGCACCGTCTCGACGCTGTACATAGCCCTACCGGCCTCGATCTCGACGCGGTCGACGTAGAACCTCCCGTTGCCTCGGATGGCTGCCTCGACCATCTCAAAGCGGTCTTCAGGACCAGCTTTGACGCTAGAGGCAGGCTTGTGCGGCGGCGTGCCGCCCGGCACGAAGATCACACGAGAAAGCCTCAATGCCTCGGCGACCTGCTCGGCTATGATCATGTGCCCGTTGTGCACGGGGTCGAAGGTCCCGCCAAAGATCCCTACCCTGCTCAAGATATCCTCACTGGTAGTCGAACTCCACCGCGCCGACGCGGATATCGTCACCGGGCTCCGCCCCAGCCTTCTTGAGCGCCGCCACGACGCCCTTCTTCTCCAGCTCCCGCTGGAAGTTTGCAACCCCCTCAGTACTGTCCCAGTCGGTCCTCAAAGCGAGCCGCTCGACATCTTCGCCCGAGACCTCGTAGACACCCTCCCCAACCTCCTCGACGCGCAACCCTCTGAAGGTTGGCCTAAAGACGCGGTGTTCAACCCTCCTGTCGTCCGCGTTGGTCCTGTCTAGCTGCTGCTCGCCCAGAGCGCGGAGCCTCTCCTCCAAGAGGTCCCGCAACCCTTCTACGCCCTCGCCGGTGAGTGCGGAGACCTGGAGAGAACCGGGGAACGCCTCGCGCAGGTACTCCCGCAGCTCACCGTCCAGGGTGTCTATCTTGTTGAGTACCACGACCGTCGTCCTGTCCGAGAGCTTGGCGGCGTAGAGCTCGGCGCGCAGGGTCGCCTCGGACCCGTCAGGGTCCTCCGAGGCGTCGAGGATGAGCGCCAAAAGACGCGCCCTCGCCACGTGCCTCAAGAAGCGGTTCCCGAGGCCCCGGCCCTCGCTGGCGCCGGAGATGAGGCCGGGGATGTCCGCCACGACGAAGGGGTTGCGGTAGGTTTTCTCGTCCACCACCCCGAGCTGCGGGTTCAGCGTAGTGAACGGGTATTCGCCCACCCTGGGCCGGGCGGCGCTCAAAGCGCGCAGCAGGGAAGACTTGCCGGCGTTCGGTAAGCCAACGAGGCCTACGTCGGAGAGAGAGCGAAGCTCGAGGCGAACCTCTCTCTCTTCGCCGGGCAGACCCCTCTCTCTAAAGGCCGGCGCCTGGCGAGTCGAGGTCGCGAAGGAGGCATTGCCGCGTCCCCCGCTACCCCCCGTCGCGGCGACGAACTCCTGCCCCGCCTCGGAGAGGTCGGCGAGCAGGCCATTGTCGTCGTAGATGAGGGTGCCTACCGGCACCTCCACAACGACGTCGTCTCCGTCCTCGCCGGCGCGGTTGTTGCCCGAGCCGTGGCGGCCACGCTCCGCTTTGACCAGCTTGCGATGTGCGTAGGGTTCGAGGGTCTGGAGGTCTCTGGTGGCCCGGAAGATCACCGACCCCCCGTCGCCACCGCGGCCGCCGTCCGGGCCGCCGCGCGGCTTGTACTTCTCCCGATTGAAGGAGACACTGCCGTCGCCGCCGCGCCCCGCACGGACGACGAACCGGGCTTCATCTACGAACTGCAACGGGGCTAAAGACCCCCGGGATGCACCGTTTTCAGGTCGTGGCCCCCGCGGTAGCCCTCAACGCGACCCCTTCGGGGTCCTCGACAACGCTCACGACGCGCTTGCCACGCGAGCGAGAGTAATCGACCTTGCCGGAGATCTTGGCGAATAAAGTGTCGTCGGAGCCCTTGCCGACGTTCATGCCCGGGTGGACCTTCGTACCACGCTGGCGGATTATGATGCTCCCAGCCGAGACGATCTCGCCGCCCCAAACCTTTACACCGAGCCGCTTGCCCTCGGTATCGCGGCCATTCCTCGACGAGCCGCCACCCTTTTTGTGTGCCATTCCCTATACCTCCAAGACCTTGACCCGGGTCCGCGCCTGGCGGTGCCCGGTCTTCTTCCTGCTGTTCTTCTTGGATCTGTACTTGTAGATGTGGATCTTCTCGCCCTTGAGGTGCTCGAGGATCTCGACCTTCGCCGTCCTGTCGGAGCCCAGATCGAAGTCGTCGCCGTCGGCCACGAACGCGACCGGCAACTCCACCGCATCCCCAACCTCGCCGGAGAGGCGGTCCACGACCAACTCCTCGTCCTTACCGGCCCGATACTGCTTGCCACCGATTCTTATCACCGCAAACATACTAACACTCTCCATACCTTCCTGGTAACCCTGACGCATACGCCAGAACGCAGATCATGCACCATAACCTCCGGTCATCTAGTATACCCACCGAACCCGCCCTCGGCCAGCAGGTAACTCTGGTCGTGCGGATTACGGCAACAGCGCCACCGCCGCCAGGTTCCGCCCCGTCTCAGGCCCCTGCTTGCGGTGCGAGAAGAACAGGTCCGTTCGGCACCCAGTGCACAGCCCCAGATCGTGCACCTCCCCGGCCCCGACCTCCTCGAGGTTCTTCTTGATGGCGCGAGGCAGGTCGAGGTACCGTTCCTTCACGACCTCCGGGCCATACCTTTCGGCGAACCTCTCCGCCAGCTCCTCGGAGACCTCATAGCAACACCCGCGGATGCACGGTCCAATGTAGGCTCGGACGCCGCTCCTACGCATCTCCTGGGCGGCCTTGCCAACGATCTCCGCTATCGTGCCGCGCCAGCCAGAGTGGACCATCGCCACCTCCCCTGCGTCGCAACCGACCAGCGCCACGGGTACGCAGTCGGCGACGGCTACGACCAGCGAGAATCCCTCCTCGTCCGTCACCACGGCGTCGGCATCCCCGGCCAACCCTGGCTCGCTCACCCGCACGACCCTATCACCGGCGACTTGGCGTACCCAGGCCGACTCGCGCCCGTCCATGGCGTCGCGTATGCGGTTGCGGTTCTCGGTAACGGCCTCCGGCTCGTCGCCGACCTTCAAAGAGATGTTCAGGGAGTCGAACGGTCGCTCGGAAACGCCGCCTTTGCGGGTAAAGAACCATACCCGGGCCTCTTTCGGTCCGGGCTCGGGCGCCACGTACACCACTTCCCCAGCGGAGCCTAAAGACCAATCGCCGCCCTCACGTTCTTCTACCTGCACCCTATTCTCCATTCTATCCCCTCCTTACGTTCGCGCACGCCAAAATTGTAACGCCTCGGCGCCTTCCAGCAGTTCCTAGTGCTGGGAAGTCACCGACGTCTCTTCTTCGACCCTCTCGACTATGGGTCTAGTATAGAGGCGGTTCTCGTCGGAGGTGAGGCACTTTCCGGTCGCGAGGTCGAACTGCCAGCCGTGCAGCGTGCACGTCAGTATGCCGTCCTTCTCTTCCCCAAAGCGCGTCAGGTCAGCTTTGAGGTGCGGGCAGCTGCGCTGGACCATGAAGTTGCCACATTCCCACAGCTGCCTTACGGGTGCCGATTGGGAGTAGTAGTCCTCCGAGTAGCGCAGGCGCTCGGGGGAGAGAACCTTGAAGAAGTTGTAGACATACTCGTTGTAGGCGCCGCGGCGCTTCGCCTCGAAGCGGCAGGAGAGGAAGAGACTGTTAATCCAATCCTCCTCGTGGTTGACGATCTGGTGCTCGACTAGCGCCGGATCTATGCGGAAGAGGTAATCGTAGGACGTCTCCTCGCCATACTCGTACACCCGCCGCTGCTGGAAGTCGAGGACCACCTTCTCCCTCTCGAGGTCGAGCAACACCCGTCCGTTGATCCCGACGCAGTTCAAATCGGCCTGCTCCAAGAGCGGCTCGAACCACTCCTTGAGTGCCGGAAGGACATCTACCTGGCCCCGCGGCAAGCCTGCCTTGATCTCCTCTACCAGGGGCTGCTTGCGAACCTTGTACTCCTCCAGGTAGGAGCGTTTATCGGCGAAGATAGCCCGGACCCGTTCGTCGGGCAGCGAGTGGTCTACCGTGCAATCCCCTCTCTCGAAGGTGGCGACGCTGCCAGGGATCATCGACCGGCCGTTGTCCAGGCCATCCTCCCGCATGAACTCGAGGAAGACCGTCTGGTCGGGGAAGATGTTCGCCGGGTCGCGATCGAAGTCGTTAAAGTGAAAGAGGTCGTCGTCCAGAAAGCACGGCGGTCCGGCGTGAGGAATCACGAAGGACGCGTCGATCTGGCGCACGTAGCGCAGGGCGCGCGAGAGCTGGTTGGCGCGTTTCTTGACGCCCAGAGCCCGCTTGGCCTTCTCTGGCATCTCGTATACCATCGGGTACCAGATGGCGCCGGAGAACTGTAAAAGGTGTGCATCGAAGGGTCCGAGGCTGGTCAGGGTCTCCAGGTCCACGGGTCTAGAGTCGTTCTGGTTGAAGATTCGCGTCTCCCCGTCGTCTACTATTAGCCCCGAGTCGCCGAGAGGACCGTCGGTAGGAGCGACCATGGAGGGGATGATCACGCGCAGCCCATCCAGCTCCACCGGCTCGAAGTTGTCGGTCTTGACCAAGCTAGTGAAGCCGAGGTCCCGCAACTCCTGTTCCATGAGGTCCAGCGGGAAGTCCGGCAAGAGGACGGTGGCATCTTTCGAGACGTGCTCTCGCAAGAACTGAGCGTCGAAATGGTCACGGTGCAGGTGCGAGAGGTAGAGATAGTCGGGGTTCCCGAACGTTGCCGGGTCGAGGTCTTCGTTGCTCGGGAAGGGAAACCAGGAAGCGAAGTAGGCCGGGTTGAACCACGGGTCGCACAAGATGCTTCCGTAGCGGGTTTCGATAAACAAACCGGCGTGGCCGAGCGAGGTGATCTTCACCTTAACCTTCCTTCCGGTATCTCAACATTGCGAGCTTCGAACTCAACGAGTTTATCAAATACGGAGGCGTGGTCCACAATAAAGAGCAATAAGCTTTCAGCAGTCAGCTTTCAGCTTTTCAGCAGAAAGCATATCCGATGAGGCACCCCAAACCCTTTAGGTGTCTCGTCTTGGGGTCGGGGAAGGCACTGTGTGGCTATGGATGGATCTCCTTCGTGCTTCTTGCTGAGCGTTGAAAGCCAAGCATCAGGCATCCTTCTTCGAGCGCATGGCGATGCTCTGGAGAAGACCCAAGGAGATCACGCTAACCACCAGGTTGCTGCGCCCGTAGCTGATGAACGGTAGCGGGATACCGGTGACCGGCATGAGCCCCATTGTCATACCTATATTGACGAAGACGTGGAAGAGGAAGATGGTGGCGATGCCGGTGGCGATGAGGATGCCGAAGCGGTCCCTGGAGACGGTCGCGACGTGAAGGATCCGCCAGATGAGAACGAAGAACAGCCCCAGGAGCAAGAGGCCCCCGACGAAGCCGGTCCTTTCAGCCAGGCTGGAGAAGATAAAGTCGGTGTGGTCCTCTGGCAGGAAGCCCAGGTTGGCGAGTGTGGTGGCGTCCAGGCCCTTGCCGGTGATGCCGCCGGACCCTATGGCGATCTTGGACTGAAAGAGCTGATAGCCCTCGGTGGTGACCCCCGAGGGGTCGAGGAACGCCGTGAGGCGCGCTATCTGGTATTCCTCGAGAAACCCAAGCTGGATGGCTAACACCGCGAGGACGACCGCCGAGGTCACGAGGAACCCGAGCTGGTAGAGCTTCGCCCCGCCGATAAAGGCCATCACGAAGAATACGGCCCCGAACACGAGCGCGGTGCCAAGGTCGGGCTGGGCGAAGACGAGGAGCGCCGGCAGAGCGATTATGCCCAGGGATTTAAGAAAGGTCACGTTGTCGCCGAGGCGGTGGTCGGCGAAGTAGCCCGCGAGCACCACGACCACGAGGAGCTTGGCGAACTCGGAGGGTTGTATCTGCACGGGCCCTATATCGATCCAACGCTGCGCGCCTTTGACGCTGATGCCCAGGACCGTAACCGCAAGCAGCAGGAAGATGGTAAGTCCATAGATAAAGGGGAGGTATTGTTTCAACCGCCGGTAATCCATAACCGCCAACGGCACCGCCCCCGCAAGCCCCAGGACTAACCCTAAAATCTGGTTTAGGGCGTAGCTATCCCCATTGTCGTCGCCCGCAACGTACACGGCGAAGACGCCGAAACCCGTGAGGGCCAACGAGGTGACCAGAAGTATCGGGTCCATAGATTTCAGTAGCCCGAAGGGGCTCGTCTCTCTGCGAACGCTGCTCGTGCTCAGGTCCATTCTTCTTCCTTCGCGATCAGTAGCCTTAGTAGCCAGCCGCCCACGAGGTACGCGAGCAGCGCGTTCAATAATACGTCGGGGATCACCCCGCTGGCGAGATAGCCTACAATGGGCGGGCTGCCCTGACCCGCAAGGGCGGTGGCGAACAGGGTCAAGAGATCGTACGCCGCCACCGCGACAGCGACCGTCTGAGCAAAGAAGATCCGCGTTCCGCCCTTCCGGCGCATATCTCCGGCCCGGACCGAGATCGCCCCCGCGAAGACTCCCCCCAAAGGCGCCGTCCCGAACAACCCGCTGCTAAGTGCGTCCGTAAGGACGCCGCCGAAAAAGCCCAGAAGCAGCGCCTGCAAGTCCCGCAACCCCGCGACGGCGACGACCACACCGAGGATGAGGAACCTCGGCCCCACCCACCCGAAGGTGAGGAGTGGCGAGAGGACCGACTCCAGGAGAGCCGCGAGCGCCACCAGGAGCGCCGCCCGGGCCACGGAGATCTGTACCGACTCTAGCAACTTCCCGCCGTCAACCGCTCACCAATCGCTGATCACCCGCACCTCTTGGAGGTCGTTGGCCTTTACGGCGGGCGTCACGACTATCTTCTTGTACTGGTCTATGTCCTGCGAGCTCGTTGACTCTACCGTCCCGACGAGGAGTCCCGACGGGAAGAGGAGCTCCCGCTCGCCCGCTTGCCCGCTCGTGGCTACGAAGTCCCCCTGCTCTGCCTCGGCCGAGAGATCCACGTAGTCCACCCCAAGGTAGCCCTCCCAGTTGGTCCTGAGTAGGCCCTCCCCGTGGGAGTTATCCGACGAGCCATCGTCCTCGGACCCGCTTGGAGGCAGGATGCGGACGCCGGCGGCGAAGCTCTGGTCGGTAATGAGGAGGACCTCGGCGGTGTTCGGGGTGACCTGGTTCGTGGTGCGCCCGATGAGGGTGTTGTTCCCGACGACGACCGGTTGCTCGGGTTGCACGCCGTCGTTGGTGCCGATGTTAATCTTCACCCTCTTGGTGAGTTGCCCGCCGACCGGGGTTACCACCGACGCAAGAGGGCTGTACGTAAAGGAGGGTCTCTGGCCGTTCAAGAGCTGGCGCAGCCGCTCGTTCTCCTGCCTCAAGCGCGCGGCCTCCGCGGCCCCTTCTTCGTACCCCAGCGCCTTCTCTTCGAGCTCCCTCTTCTCTTCCACGTCCATGACGTTCCCGACCCTCTCGCTCGCCGCCGAAAAAGGCGAGGCGGCGAAGCCGAGCAATCCGCGCACCGGCCTTAAAACCTCCGAAGCCCCGAGCTGGACGGTGTGCAGAGGACCCGAGTCGCCCTCCTTCACATAGATCGTGAACAAAGCGAGGCTCACCACACAGAGGATAATGAGGGCCGTGAGCCCGCTCACAGGGTTGGACTTCCGGCGTCCCAAGGCGTTAAGAGGAGGAGAGGGCGCTTCGGTAGTACTCGATCTCTTCGAGGCAACGGCCGCTGCCGATGGCGACGCACATCAAGGGATCGTCCGCCACGTGAACCGGGACCTGCGTCTCCCGCCTGAGGCGTTCGTCGAATAGCCTGAGCAAGGCGCCGCCGCCCGCGAGTATCATACCCCGATCCATGATGTCCGAGGCGAGCTCCGGTGGTGTGCGATCCAGGGTGTCCCGAACCGCCGCCACGATAGCGTCTACCGGGACGCTGATCGCCTCGCGAACCTCCTCGCTCGTTATGACGACCGTCTTGGGTAGGCCCGTGACGAGGTCTCGGCCCCTTATCTCCGCCGACTCCTCGCCATCATCTAAAAGAAAGGCGCTCCCGAGCTCCATCTTCAACTGCTCAGATGTCTGGGAACCGATGGCGAGCTTGTACTCCTTCTGGATGTACGTCGTGATCGCGTCGTCTATATCGTCACCAGCGATCCTGATGGACGACTTGGTCACGATACCGCCCAGGGAGATCACCGCTACCTCGCTGGTCCCACCACCGACGTCCACGATCATGGACCCCTGGGCCTCGTTGACCGGTAACCCCGCCCCTATCGCCGCCGCCAAAGGCTCCTCGATAGTGTACGCCTGCCGCGCTCCCGCCGACTCCGTCGCCTCCTTAACCGCCCGAAGCTCCACGCCCGTGACTCCACTCGGGACGCACACCACGACCCTCGGCCCGGAGAGAGAACGCAAGATCCTGCTCTGCGGCTGCGCTTTGCGGATAAAGTAAGAGAGCATCTTCTCTGTGACCTCGAAGTCCGCTATAACCCCGTCCTTCAAGGGGCGCATGGCCACGATGTTACCGGGCGTGCGCCCGAGCATCCTCTTGGCCGCACCGCCCACGGCAACGACCTTGTCGGTCTTGTTGTCTATGGCAACCACCGAGGGTTCCGAGAGAACGATCCCCTGCCCCTTGACGAACACCAGCGTGTTCGCCGTACCGAGATCTATCGCAACGTCCCTTCCGAACAGCCCTCCGAACATTATCCTAACCTCACCCGTTCAGCCGGTACCGCCTTAGCCCCGTACGGGCTAGAGCATCCCGTGTTCTTTCATACTGTAGTAGCCGTCACCCACGATGACGTGGTCGAGCACCTCTATCCCCAGGATCTTGGCAGACTCTACTAACCTCCTGGTGACCTCACGGTCCTCCCGACTGAGCTCGACTTTGCCGCTGGGGTGGTTGTGCGCGAGTACCACGCTCGCGGCGCTCGCCCGGATGGCCGGCTTAAAGACCTCCCGAGGATGGACGAGAGAGGCGGAGAGCGTGCCTACACTGATTAAAGGGGTCCCTATGACCTCGTTTTTAGTGTTCAAGAGCACGACGACAAAGTTCTCCCGGTCGAGGTTGGCTATGCGCCCCCTCAAAAGCCTGTCCACGTCCGCGGGCGATGATATCATGGGCCGCCCCGGGTTGCGAACCTGCCCGATCCTACGTCCAAGCTCTACCGCCGCGAGGATTATGCACGCCTTGGCCTCCCCAATCCCGTTGACCTCCATGAGCTCGTGCGCATTCACTTCATAGAGCCCGTGAAGGCCGCCGGCTTCGCTGATAACTTCACCAGCCAACTCTACCGCCGTCTTCTCCCGGCTCCCTATCCCGAGGAGCAGCCCCAAAAGCTCCCCGTCCGATAGCGTCGAGGGGCCCGCCTCG
>DATDKT010000244.1:0-31657 GCA_036519775.1 Rubrobacteraceae bacterium | reverse complement strand
CCAGGAGGAGCTCGGCGACCGCTATGTGGTTGTCCGCCGGCTGGTCGAAGGTCGAGGAGACGACAGTCGCCTCCTCAACGCTCCGCTCCCAGTCGGTGACCTCCTCCGGGCGCTCGTCGGCGAGCAGGACGAAGAGCTTGGTTTCCGGGTAGTTCATCGTGATGGACTGCGCAACCTGTTTGAGGACCGTGGTCTTGCCCGCCTTGGGCGGCGAGACCACGAGACCGCGCTGGCCTTTCCCGATCGGGGCGACGAGGTCCACTACGCGCGGGGCTATGTCGTTCGGCTTCCACTCCAACCTGAGGCGCTCCATCGGATAGAGCGGTGTCAGGTCGTCGAAGTTGGTTCGGTAGCGACCTTTCTGGGGCTCGTGGCCGTTGACCGACTCGATCCTGACCAACGCCGGGTACTTCTCGCCATCGCGGGCCGGCCGAATCTGGCCGACCACCTGGTCCCCACGCCTGAGGTTAAACCGCTTTATCTGCGAGGTAGAGACGTAGACGTCGCCCTTGGCCTGACTGTAGCCGTTCGTCCTCAGAAAACCGAAGCCGTCCGGCAACACGTCTAGGATACCGCTCTGGATCTGCTGCCCATCCCGCTGGCGCCCATCCCCTCGCTCGCCCCGCTCCTGGCGACCGTCCTGGCGCCTATCCCCTTTCTCGGACCGCTCACGGCCCCGCTGCGGCTCCTCGCGCCGCTTCTCGGGGGGCGCAAGTGCCGTGTCCGCCTCACCGAAGGGATCCAGATGGGTCTCCGCTGGGCCGGTCACGGTCTCGTCCACGATCTTGCCGTTCGCGGTCTCGACGGTCGCGGAGCTGGTATCGGCGGTCTCCGAGCCGGCGACATCCTGGGAGGTCTCGCCACCGTTGGTGGCAGTCTGCTGGCCCACGGCCTGCTCGGTCGCGGTCTTGTAGATCAGCTCGGCTAGAGCCGGCTTGCGGTACTTGCGATACTGCTCGATACCGAGCTGCGCGGCGATCTGGTGCAGATCACTCAAAGGTTTGCGTTCAAGGGTGGATAGCTCAGTCATCCTCGTCTACCTCTCTCGTTACACGTTACGAAAACGTCTTTCAATTACTTCTCGCTAATGTTTTCCTAAAACTGGAAGCCCTGTGTCCCGACGTCGGGTTCGAGGGCGTGGATGGCGTCCATGAATCGTACCATACGAGGCTCCGTGGACATAACCACCGTGTGCGTCCGAGCGCCGCCCCGGAAGTACCTGACCCCGTACAGGGTCTCCCCCGTCGTGATGCCGGTCGCCGCGAAGATCACGTTATCACCCCGTATGAGGTCGTCTAGGCCGAGCTTCCTCTCCGGGTCTTCGAGGCCGTACTCCGTGAGCTTTTCGACCTGCGAACGCTGAGTGGGCCACATCTTTGCCTGGATCTCGCCCCCAAGACATTTTATCACCGCGGCGGCCAGTATCCCCTCGGGTGCCCCCCCGATCCCGATGACCGCGTGCAGCTCAGACCCCCTCAGCCCCACGGCTACGGCCGGGGTCAGGTCACCCTCGGGTCGGATCTGGATACGTGCCCCGGTCGCCCTTATCTCTTCTATGAGGTCCTCGTGCCGCTCCCGGTCCAGAACCGCCACGGTTATCTCGGAGGGCCTCCGGCCGTTAACCTCGGCTATCGCGCTTACGTTCTCGGCCACCGGCGCGTCTATGTCGATGCTCCCTCTGGCGTGCGGCCCGACGATGAGCTTGCTCATGTACATGTCCGGCGTCCTGAGCATCGTCCCTCGCGGCGCCGCCGCCACCGCCGAGATGGCCCCCTGCTGACCCTTTGTCAGGAGGTGCAACCCCTCGACGGGCTCGACCGCCAGATCCACCTCGATCTCCCCGGCGCCCAGGACGTCTCCCGCGCTCAGGATACCGGGCCTCGTTTTCAAGGGGTGTGCCTGGCCCCTCTCGTCGAGCCGCTCTTCTCGTAGGATCGCAACCTGCCCGGAGACGCCGACCTTGCCCAATTCCTCCCGGAAGATCTCCGTGGCGAGCGTGTACGCCTTCTCCGGGGCCCCGGCCCCTTCGAGACGCGCCACACCAAGCGCGACCTGTTCGGTCACGGAAGCGTACTCGATAGCCGAAGCGGCCACGCTCCTGGGGCGTAACCTAGCCAAGCTCATAGCGGGTGACTACCCTAACCTCCCTCTCCCTTCGGTTGTCCCGTATATGGCCGAACAGCTAGCCTGCGCGGGCTTCTCGTCGGGATAGCGCGAAACGACCTGGGGATTCGGTCCCCGACGGCCGGTGCATCGTAGGCTCATATTATACACCAGCTATCCGGTCGGACCAACTACCCGGCGCCTCCGCTCTCTCCGACCACCTTCTCCGCGAGCCCCAGGAGCGCCTCGTCCAGGGAACCCTCTTCACCAGCTACGAGGCCGGTGGCGATCACGGGATCGTTGTCGCAGTAGAAGACGGGCTTCCCTTCTTCTGCACCGCGCCGCGTAACCACATCTACCGCCGCAGCTTTGATCTCCGTGAGGTACGCCTCTACTCCCAAACCCCGCATCTCCTCCAGCTCCAGATCCAGTCTCCTCCGGTCCGACAGGCTCCCCGAAGCCGTCACTACCTCACAACCGTACCCCTCTTCCAGGTGCTTGCAGAGCTTGTCCAGGACCGCCCCGGGAGCCGTCGAGACGTACGCCACCTTCAGGCCCCACACCTCGCCGACAGGTCGGGGCCTGAATACCACCGGTATCACCCGGAGGTCCGGCCTTACCTCGCCCACCGCCTCTATGATGCCCCGCACCTTCTCCTCGCCCGCCATCGGCTCCTCGCTCATCGTGAGGAGCAAGAGGTTCGAAATTAACAAACGGTAGGCTCCCAAAAAGCCGCTCACGTACTCCGGATCCTGGTGCGCGCCTGCGACGAGGATGCGTCCCCCGACCGCGACCGGCGGCACCGCCGCCCCCGAACCGTCGAAGAGCGTGACCTTCGTGCTCAGCCCGTTGGCGAGCTTCGCTCCTTCGAGCACGTTGGAGACGAAAGGCTCGCCCGCCAGGCCGCCGCCACACCTGCGACAGCCGACCGTCACGACCCGGCTCAGAGCCGCAGTCTCGTAGTAGTCGCTCGCCGCGTGCGCCCCTTTACCGAGGGCCTCGAGCAGGTACCCGCTCCCTACCTCCATCTCGTCTCCCCTTATAACCTCGGGCTCGGGCGGTCCCCCCCGGCCCATCGAGACCACCCCGGGCGCGAAACCGTTCTTCGAGAGGAGCCGGGCAAAGTAACCCGTGCCCGCCGTCTTCCCAACCCTTTTTCCCGTCCCGATCACAGCTATCGAAGGTTTCGCTGAGACCTCGTGGTACTCTGGCGGGCGAAAGTCGAAGTCGCTCCCCTTGTATGTCGCACCCGCCGCAAGAACGAGCGACGCGATCCGCATCCGCTCCCGGTAGCCCACCACCGGCTCGTCCGAGAGGTCCACGACCACCTCGACCTCGTACTCCCACAAGGCCTTCTCCACCGTCGAAACTGGGTCTTTGGCCTTCACGAGCGGCACCCCATAGTCCGTCCCCCCTTTGAGCTTCTCCGTACCGCCCAGGAAAGCCGCGGCCACGCCTCTCGCGCCCAGGGACTCTTCGACGCTCTCCATAGCGGTCGTGACGACGGGAGGGTAGTGCTCGCCGTCTATGAGGAAGAGCGCCCGCACGGTGGGAGGCAGTCTACCGGTCGTTGAGGGAAGACCCGTAGTGAGGGCCGTGGATCTCCGAGTCTACCCTCTCCTCGAAGCGCGAGTACTCGCGGGTCTCGGCGTCGAAGTCCACTATGAGCTCACGCTCCTTGAACGGGTACTTGCGGAAGACCCGGACCCTTCCGTTCTCGATCTCGATGACGTTGTAGCAGGGCCGGGTGTTGCCCCTGAGGCGCGTCGTAGAGGCGGTCCCGGCGTTCACGATAAACATGTTCTCGATCCTCCACGAGTACGGCACGTGCTTGTGCCCGGAGAGGACCAGGTCCACATCCACATCCGTAAGAAGCTCCAGGACGTCGCCTGCATCGAAGATAATGTTCCGCTCGCGGCCCGTGCCGGGGATCGGAATCAGGTGATGGTGCACCACGAAGATCTTGAGCTTGTCCCGCGCGTTCTCGAAGCAGCTCCGGATAAAGCCGTAGTGCTCGCGACCTACGCGCCCGTCGTTCAGGTCCGGCTCCGAGGAGTCGACCCCGACCATGATCGCCTCCTCGAACTCGATCACGGAGTACCGTTCCCCGAAGAGCCGCTCGAAGTGTATGTAGCCGACGTTTCTGGAGTCGTGGTTGCCCGGTATCACCATGAGGTTCTCGCACCCGAAGCGGCGCACATACTCGGCCGACTGCTCGTACTCCTGGCGGTAACCCGCGTCCGTGAGGTCCCCCGAGACCACGACTGCCGTGGGATGGTAGTCATTTATCTCCAGGATCGAACGCTCCAGGAGGTCAGGGACGAAGTACGCGCTCCCGCAGTGGATGTCGCTGATCTGGCAAATGGTCAAGCGATCATCTGTACTCATGCACTTCTCCGAACATAACGGGGCCTCAAAGACGGTCGTGAAGAGTATAGCAAAGGTCGTATGGACGCCGGAGAAGCGCCCGCGAGGCAACGGTATCTCTCACGATTCGACAACATCAAACGCGCGCCGAGCGGCGCCACGACACCGCCCGAAGCACGGTTGATCCAGAGCTTCGCGCGTCGGTAGAGGCGCTGCGCGCCCTCGGTAGAGAACAACAGGTTCAGAGCGCAATGCCACTATATAGAGTTCACCACCACTACCGTCTCCGCGGAGACCTGAAGCCGGCCGGGCGTGCCGGGGGCAACAGCGCGGTAAAGATGCTGCCAAAGAACACAGCCGCTTTCGGGTTAGTGAGGTTCGTGAGCGCGCTCATCCAGAAGGACCGCCATCTCTCCACAGTCCCTCCGCAGCCTGGATCTCGTAGCGTTCCGCGGAGATCATAGGGGCTTGGCCGCGCCAAGTCACGCCTTGACGCCCAGGTAAGTAAGGTAGACGCCACCCAGCAACTTGAGCACGCCATATAACCAGACAAACCGCTCGAAGACGAAGCTCAACCCGAGCACGGCCGGGCTCAACCAGATCGTAGCGGCGGTCGCAACGCCCAGCGCGGTCAGGCCACCGGCCCGGAGCGAACGACCGGCCGAGGTTCGTGTGACGATCAGAAAGTTCGGCCCGGGCTCGCGGCCACCATCAAGCCATCAAATAAACGGCGGCGATGCTACCGAGCAAGACCAAGTACGACACGATCCGATCGTAGATCGCGCCGACTCAAAGAAGCAAGCCGGGCACTCTCCGGTAACGATAGTCTACGGCTTCTCGTCGGCCACGGACGAGGCACCGACGCCTGCTCACTACATCCTCTCCGGCGCCTTGACCCCTAGAAGGCCGAGCCCGATACGGAGCACGTTTTTGGTCGCCGCGCACAGCGCGAGCCTGCGCCGCCTCAGGTCTTCGTCCTCCACCAGGACCTGATGCACCGTATAGAACCTGTGAAAGCGTGTAGCCAGAGCCTCCAGGTAGGTCGGTAAAGGGTGGACCTCCCTGCGCGCCGCCGCCCCCTCTACCACCCGCGGGAGGTCGAAGAGCTCCAACAGGAGCGCCCGTTCCTCGGGGGCGTAGTCGCCGGGCGGAACTTCCTTCACGCCCGCCGGGTTCAGGTTCGCCCGGCGGAAGATGCTCGCGATGCGGGCGTGGGCGTACTGCACGTAGTAGACCGGGTTCTCGTCGGACTGCTGGACGGCCACCGCGAGGTCGAAGTTCATCTCGGTGCGGTGCGAGGAGCGCACGTAGAAGTACCGCGCTGCGTCCTCCCCCACCTCATCCATAAGCTCGTCGAAGGTCACGAAGTTCCCGGCCCGCTTGCTGACCTTGACCTGCTCGCCCGCGCGCAAGAGCTTGACCAGCCGCACGAGCTCCACATCCAGAAAGTCCTCCGGCAGCCCCAAGGCCACGAGCCCGGCCCGAAGGCGCGGCCCGTAGCCCGCGTGGTCCGCACCCCACACGTCGATCGCGGTTTTGAAGCCGCGGTTCCATTTGTCGCGGTGGTAGGCGATGTCCGGAGCGACGTAGGTGTAGGAGCCGCCCTTCTTCACCAGGACCCGGTCCTTGTCGTCCCCGAACCGCGAGGAGGCGAGCCACAGTGCACCCTCGCTCTCGTAGGCGTCGCCACTCCTCGCGAGGGCCTCGACAACTTGTTCTATGGCGCCGGTCTCGTAGAGGCTCTTCTCATTGACGTAGCCGTCGAAGGAGACTCGGGCCCGCTCCAGGGTCGCTTTGATGTCATCCATACACCGGGCTGTGGCGAAGGCGGCTATCTCTGGCAGGGCCTCTTCGGGCGGCGCGTTCAGATGCCGGGCGCCGTCCCTCTCCTTGACTTCCAGGGCGATATCGCGGATGTATTCGCCGCGGTAGAGAGATTCCGGGTCGGAGACGGGCCATTCTCTCCCGAACAGCTCCGCGTAGCTGGCGGCGGCAGACTCGCCGAGCAGCTGGATCTGGTTCCCCCCGTCGTTGAAGTAGTATTCCCTCGCAACTCGGCGGCCTGCGGCCTTCATGATCCTCGCCAGCGAATCCCCGTACGCCGCGTGTCGCCCGTGCGCCACCGTCATCGGTCCTGTGGGGTTGACGCTCACGTACTCGAGCAGGACAGGCTCCCCCAAAGGCTCCCTCCTCCCGTACCCTTCCCCCGCCGAAAGCAGCAGCTCCAGCTCCTCCCCCAGGGCCGCCGGAGAGAGCCGGAAGTTGATAAAGCCAGGCCCCGCGACCTCGACGCTCTCGACGAAGGGCGCGTCCAAAGAGCCGGCTATGTTCTGCGCCACCTCCCGAGGATTGCGCTTGAACACCCTCGCGTTCGCCAGGGCGACGTTGGTGGCGAAGTCGCCGTGGGCAGCCTCGTTCGGCCGCTCGACGTGGACGCCGTTCAGCTCAATCCCGTACGCCTTGCGGACCGCCTCCCGCAGGGCGCCGGCCACCCGTTCCTCGAGGCCCGATCTGTTAGCCATCTTCTCGCTCTAGGAGGTCATCCAACAGCCGCTTGGGCTCCGCCGCCATCTGTTCGGTCTCTTTGCGGTCGCGCGCGAAGCGCACCTCGAAACCGTCCCCTGCCCGCGCGTCCTCGGGCAACAGGTCTCGCGGCATGTCGAAGCTTTGCCGTCCCTCCGTGTAGAGCAGCAGGACCGCTATCCCATTGTCCTCGAACCTGTTCAGTTGCACCCGCATAACCGTATGTTACCGCTTTTGGAGAACTATGCGCACATGGCACATAGCGGAGTCCCTTCTTTTCCTCACCTTCTCACCAATGGTACTTCTCTCCCCGGTTTATCTTCGCCGCGCGGTAGAGCTGCTCCAGAAGGACCACCCGCGCCAGAGCGTGCGGCAGGGTGGCGGGACCGAAGGATACGAGGGCGTCGGCTCTCTTGAGCACCTCCGGCGAGAGACCCAGAGGACCGCCGAGTACGAAGGCGACGTGGCTTCTTCCCGAAATGCCCAGGGAGTTCAGCCGCCACGCCAGCTTCTCCGAGGCGAGTGGCTCGCCCTTCTCCCGGTCCAGTGCGATGACGTACGCCCCTGCAGGTATACGTTCGAGGATTTTCCTTGCCTCGGTGGCGAACACTTTCTCGGGGGAGCGCCGGTTCAGGTCCTCCTCGGAGACTTCGACGACCTCCACGGGGAAGAAGCGCCGCAACCGCTTGAGGTAGTCGCCGGTACCGTCGGCGGCCCACCCTTTTAAGGAGCCGACCGCGACGATGGTGGCCCGTCGGATCACTTCGGTCGTTTACTCTACGTCGAAGAGCTGGGCCCTGCCCCCACTCTCCTCGTAGCGGTAGACGTACTCCAAGCTCTCCACTGGCTCGCCGACCTCGATCCAGGGCGTCGGATGCCCGGCGACGGCAGCCCGGACCCTGACACCGCCGTGTCCGGCTGCCGTGAGCGCCTTGCGTACCGTGCCGCAGGCCCGGGCGGGCGAGTTGTTGGTCTTCGAGAGGTGCGCGAGCACCAAGTCTTTGAGACCGTTCGGGGCCACGGCGCACGCCGCTTCGGCGGCCTGATGGTTCGAGAGGTGGCCCATCGGGGAGGCCACGCGCCGCTTAAGATCCGCCGAGTACGGTCCGTACCGGAGCCAGTCGGGCTCGTGGTTGGCCTCCAGAACCACAGCGTCCGCCCCGTCCAGGAAACGCAGGACCCCGGGCCCTACCTCACCGAGATCGGTCACCAGGGCGCTCACCCGCTCCCCGTCCGAGACGCGCAGCCCATATGTTGGGGCGTCGTGCGGCACTTCGAAGAAGGTAGCCGAAGCGCGGCCCGGCAGCTCCAGGGGTTCCCCGGCCCCTACCGCCGTTGCGCCCGTGACAACCTGGGCGACCCCGAGCGCGGCGTAGACCGGTACCTCGCGTTCGCTGAGGAGGGATCGGACGCCGGAGGTGTGGTCAGCGTGGCCGTGGGTCAGGAGCACGCCGGAGACATCGGAGAGGTCCCGCCCGATCCGGGCCAGCAGCCCCTTGAGCCGCCGGCACGAGAACCCGGCGTCTACGAGGAAGCCTGTTCCGCCGGTCTCGAGGTATGTCGCGTTGCCCGAGCTGCCACTCGAAAGGACGCTGAATCGCAGAACCGCCTCCGAAGCTCCGTGTGCCGTGGGTCTGGCGGGTCGCTTGCTCCCGCTGACTGGAGATCTTAGCAGACGCCGGTCGCCTTCCGCCGTTGATCCAACACCCCCACGTTATCGTGGAACCCTATCGTGGCGAACAAGGGCGAGGCGAATAAGGGCGAGGCGAATAAGGGACGGCAGTCTCTGCGTCTGGCCGACGAGGACTTGATATCCCTCGCCGGCGACGGTGACGCCGGGGCGTTCGCGGGGCTCTACGACCGACCCGACGTTTATGGTCTCAATGCGAGTGGTGGAAGCTTTTAAGGGAGAGCTAAGGAAAGGAGCATTATGCCTATAGCTCGAGTCACGGGGTTGAGCGCCACGTCGGATCAGAGCTTCGAGGACGCGATCAACCCGGGCGTCAACCGCGCTACCAGCACCCTCCGCAACGTGGAAAGCGCCTGGATCAAGGACATGAACGTCATGATCGAGAACGGCAACATCCCGGGCTACAAGGTCAACATGGCCATAACCTTCGTCGTAGAAGAGGGCGAGCAGCCCGGTTGAATTGGCGATCGCGCCTGTCGAGCGCAAAGACGCTCCGGCTACGGCTGGGGCGTTTCTCGTTACGCCGGAAAGGTGCGGGATCGGGCACCTTCGGCTAGTCGATCCGACACGCACGCGATGCCCTCTTCCCAAGCTCGTACGACCGTAAAGGTGTTCGACGGCCCTAGCTCTCCGGGCGGCCCCGCGACCAGGACCGCCGAAGTCTTTGCGGGAGAAAGAGAACACGTTTGCAGAGGCGCGCGAAGTATATAAAAGAGGCGTGATACGCCTCGGTTACCCTACGCAGAACCTGACGATACCGGCCGGGACCAACCGGACCTGTCGCCTTGCGAGCCTGCACGACGCGGAGAAGGTGCGGGCCCTTATCCGGGAGAACATAGAGGGCCTGAAGACCATCCTGCACTGGAACGCCGGACACGGGATACAACTCTTCAGGATGGGCCAGGCCCTGATCCCCTTCGCCTCCCACCCTCAGTTCCCTTACGATTGGGTAAAAGAGCACGGCGAGGAGCTGCGGCGAGCCGGGGAGTTGGCCCAAGAGCTCGGCATCCGTCTCAGTATGCACCCCGGCCAGTACATCCAGCCGGGGAGCCTCAAGCCCGAGGTCGTCGAGCGCAGCGTGTCCGAACTTCGCTACGGGAGCCGCATATTCGACCTCATCGGCAGCCCTGACCCCGTGCTTGTCCTTCATATGGGCGGGGCCCACGAAGACAAACGCGCCACCGCCAGGAGGTTCGTGGACGTCATGCGCCCGGAAGGAAACGTACTCGAGTATCTCGCGCTTGAGAACGACGAGCGCCTCTGGACCGTCACCGAGGTCGCCGACGTTGCTCGCACCCTCAATGTACCGGCGATCGCCGACAATCTGCACCACAGCCTGAACCCGGGTGGCCTCACCTTGCAAGAGGCCTTCGACCTCTCCTTGCCGACCTGGAAGGCGCGGGGGCAGCGTCCCAAGCTCCACCTCTCCAGCCAGAACCCTGAAAAGCAGGCCGGCGCCCACGCCTACTCCGTAGAGGTGGCAGATTGGGAGACGCTCGTAGACGCATTAGGGGGTAGGGAGGCCGACGTGATGATCGAGGCGAAGGGCAAGGAACAGGCGCTAGTCCCACTGGGCGTTAGGCTGTAGAAGACCGCGGTAGAGAGAGATGTTGTCGTCATGATCGCGGGCAGGACCTCGAGGACATAGGAGATCGAGCTGGACTCGACCGGGTCGAGCCGGGCGATACGGGGATACCGGTGGATAACCGCTGCCGGATCGCCGGGATGGATGGCCCGTGAGCGGTCGGTGACGTGACCAGAACGACCTTGTTTACGCACGTGGCCCAGTACCAGGGCAACATCGTGGCCGCTATTATTCTGGGCGGGGACCGCAGGGCGGATTACAAGGGCATCCCGCGAGTGGTCTTCTCGGACCCGGAGATCGCCGCGGTAGGCCTGACCGAGGAAGAGGCGCGGGAACGGGGCATAAGCGTCGCCTCGGTCAACCTGGAGCTCGCCTCCTCGCTTGCGCGACCCGTGACCTACGAGAAGGAACCTCGGGGAACCTCGGGCTCGTGGTCGATAGGGACGAAAGAGTCCTGGTCGGGGCCTGGGCGGTGGCGCCGCTGGTGGGAGAGTGGATCCACCAGGCATGCCTGGCGATCAAGGCGGGTATATCCGTGGACACCCTGCTAGACAGCGTCTTCCAGTTCCCGACCTTCTCCCAGGCGTACTCGAAGCTTTGGAGAAGATGGACTTTTGAGGAGGCAGACACCGTGCATGAGAATCCTAGTCGCGAAGAGATCAAAGAGATCCTCGAAGGGGCGCGCAACGTTGCGGTCGTGGGGCTCTCGGACGACCCGCATCGCACGAGCCAAGCTATCGCCCGAGCCATGCAAAACGCAGGGTACAGGATCTTCCCGGTCAACCCGAACCTTACCGGACCGGTCTTGGGCGAGGAGCCCTACGCCACCGTCGAGGAGATACCAGAGCAGGTGGACATCGTGGACGTGTTCCGCCGCAGCGAGAAGGTCATGCCGACCGCAGAGGATGCCGTCGCCGCCGGGGCGAAGGTCTTGTGGCTGCAATCTGGCGTGATCAACGAAGAGGCCGCAAGCTACGCCGAAGAGTACGGCCTCACCGTTGTCATGGACCGGTGTATAAAGGTGGAGTACGCCTTGCTGGTGCGCCGGTAAGCACTCCCCCCTTTCGGTCGCGCTTTTCCGATCCTCTTTTATGGATCTGCCAGAACGGGTAGGTTCGAGAAGGTAACCGTGGCGACCAAAGGAGGATCTTGTGCCGCGCATAGCACCCCTAGAGCCGGAGAACGCCCCGGAGCGGTCGCGCCAGCTGATGGAGCAAGGGGAGCAGGCGATGGGGCAGATGCTGAACTTCTTCAAGCAGATGGCCGTCTCTCCAGCCTCCTTCCAGGCGTACATGGACTTCGAGGCGGCGCTTCAGGGTGGTGCCCTCGACCAGTTGACCCGCGAGGCCGTCTACATAGGAACCTCGGACTACAACGGCTGCACGTACTGACTGTCGGCTCACTCCGCCGTGGCGGAGCAAGCGGGCATGAGCGAAGACGAGATCGAGCGCGCGCAGCGGTTCGAGTCTGGGGATGGCCAGCGGGCAGCCGCCCTTCGGTTCGCGTGGGAGGTGGTCGAGACCCGCGGGCAGCCTTCGGACGAGGCGCTCGACGAGGTGCGAAACGCTGGCTACACCGACGAGCAGATCATAGAGATGGTCGCCACCGTGGCCCTCGCTAGCTTCACCAACTACATGAACGACTTTATGGGGACCGAGGTGGACCTTCCGGTCAAGGAGCCGACGGACGGTGGATAGACAAGGGACAGGCCCGCCGCCGCTTCGTGCCTACACACCAAGCCGCGAAACGGTGACGGTAGAACCTAGAAGAAAAGGGGCAGCATGGCAAGAGTATGCGTCTTCGACGTCAACGAGACGTTGCTGGATCTCGGCGCTCTGGACCCGCACTTCGAGCGGTTCTTCGGCGACGCCTCGACTCGACAAGCCTGGTTCGGCCAGTTCCTAGCCCTGTGGTTGACCGAGATGGTCACCGGAGAGTACAAGGACTTCGGCACGATCGGGGGCGGCGCGCTGGAGATGGTCGCCGAGCGTCAGGGCGTAGAGCTCTCCGACGAGGACAAGCAGCAGATCTTGGGCGACATGCAAGAGCTGCCGCCGCACCCTGAGGTAGAAGAGAACCTCTCCCGACTTCGCGACGCGGGCATCCGCCTGGCCGCTCTGACGAACTCGACGCAGCAGGTGGCCGACGAGCAGATAAATAACTCAGGCTTCCGCGACTACTTCGAGCAGGTCCTCTCTGCCGACGCCGTGCAGCGCCTGAAGCCGGCGCTCGAGCCGTACCGCATGGCCGCTGAGAGCCTCGGGGTGGAGGTCGGGCAGGTCCGGCTCGTCGCGGCCCACGCCTGGGACGTGGTCGGCGCCATGCGCGCCGGCTGCGCTGCCGCCTTCGTAGCGAGGCCGGGGATGGTCTTGAACCCGCTCGCGAAGCGTCCGGACGTAGTGGGATCAGATCTGCGAGAGGTCGCGGATCAAATACTCGAGATCGAAGCGGCCTCTTAGGAATCGATGGAGCGATCCTGTAAGCGTACTCCGGAGAGAAGAATTATTGGAGGAGGTGAGACGTGTCCCAAACAATCGGCTTCGACATCTACGGCACCCTAGTAGATCCGCTGGAGATGAACGAGCACTTGAGGCCCCTTGTCGGGAAGGATCTCGCGGACCGCATGAGCGAGCTCTGGCGTAACAAGCAGATCGAGTACACCTTTCGGCGCGCCCTGATGCGCCGGTACGAAAACTTCGGCTACTGCACGCGGCGCTCGCTCGTCTACGCCGCGCGTGTCTCAGGCGTCGAGCTCTCCGGGGAGGATCAGGAGAGACTCGTCGAGGAGTACCAGAACTTACGTCCTTTCCCGGACGTGATCTCCGGCCTCAAAGCGATGAAGGAGGAGGGCCACACCCTCGTCGCGTTCTCCAACGGCGTCGAGGCTACGGCGCGGACACTACTGGAGCGAGCCGGTGTTCTGTCCCACCTCGAAGGCGTGATCAGCGTAGACGACCTAAGAACCTTCAAGCCGGACCCGCAGGTCTATCTCTACCTAGCCGGTCGTCTACGGAGAGCGCCGGAAGAGACCTGGCTCGTCTCCAGCAACCCCTTCGACGTCATCGGGGCCAAGGCCACCGGCCTCAAGGCGGCCTGGATTCAACGCAGCCCCGACGTACAATTCGATCCCTGGGATATCGAACCCGACCTCGTCGCCCCAGACCTCGAAGCTTTAGCCGGGAAACTCTAGGAGACAACGACGGAACCACCGCGACTCGAAGTCTTCGTCTACGGCACCCTCAAACGGGGAGAGTGTAACCACGAACGCTTCTGCCAGGGCGTACTGAAGGTGAGAGAGGCAACTATACGCGGCCGGCTCTACGAGCTCCCCTACGGCTTCCCCGCTCTCGTCGTTCCCGAGGAGGATATCCTCGCTACCGGCACCACGAACTATCTCGCCGACGCGGAGGAGCAGCGACACGTGGTCCTAGACTCCAGAGGGCCCTCGACCCGGTGGGACACCGTCCACGGTGAGCTGATGATCTTCGACGACCCGGAGGAGCGCTTACCGGCTCTCGATGCGCTGGAGGGTTACGTGCCCGGCGAGGAGGGTCTCTACGAGCGGGTGCTCGTCCCCGTCGAGGTCGCCGACGAGGCTGTCCTCGCGTGGACCTACAGGGTAATGAGGATCACCGGTGTCTACCTGTCTGGTGGAGGCTGGCCGGCGGAATAGCCCGCGTCTCGCCCTGCTAGATACGCTCGAACACTATATCCTGGGCGCCTTCCCAGAGGACGAGCTGCCCCAGCTCTCGCAGGTGTTCGCGTCCTTCGGTTATCGTCAGGAAGTGGTTGCCGGCGAGCTGGCCGACGATGCTCGCGAAGCGCGTGCCACCGTAGGGGAAGAGAATCTCTGTCTCGCTGTAACCGCCGGAGTAGAGGAGTATCTCGCCGGGTGCCGGGAAGCTGGTGTGGTTCTCGAAGCTTAGACCCAGGTCGAGGTCGCCCAGAGGGATCCAGGCCGCCTCCCCGCTCCAGCGGGCCTGGACGAGCCTGTTCTCGAAAGGCAGAAGCCCACCGAAAGCCTCGCAGGTTTGCGGCGCGGCCTCCTCTTCGAAGCGCGCCACGAACTCGAACGAGCCGCCCGTGATGCGTAGCTCGCTCACACGAGCGCCGCATAAGCGTCGTGCCAGGGCCTAATTCGCTCGAAGGCGGCGCTCGCAGCGAGCACCGACTCATCGGCGAAGCGCCGCCCGATTATCTGCAACCCGATGGGTAGCCCGTCGCCCGTAAACCCGGCGGGGATAGAGGCCGCCGGATGGCCGGTGTAGTTAATCGGGTAGGTCAGGCACCAACCTAGGAGCGGATTCACCTCCTCGCCGTTCACTTCGGATGGTCCGACCGTGTTTCCGTCGCCGGCGTTGTCGAACGGGGGTATGGCGAGCGTGGGCGTCACGAGCAGGTCGTACCGCTCGAAGACATCCTCGACGGCGTCGAAGACCTCGGTGCGCGCGACGTCGTCCAGTTTGTAGTCGAGGGCGCTCATGGTCCGTCCGGTCTCCAGGAGCTCCGCGAACTGCGGTGTGAGGTTCTCCCGCTGGCCGAGCAGGTCCACGACGCCCGCGTTCTTCATGCTCGCGGCGATCGCGGCAACCCGTACCGCGACCTCTCGCAGCCACAGGTCGCACAGCTCCTTCTGGGAGCGTTTCAGGCCGAGGCTCACCTCCTCCACCCCGAACCCCGCCTCCTCGAACGTCTGTACGGCCTCGGCGACGATACTCCTAACGCCCTCTTGCACGGGGAACACGTCGAAGTTGGAGCTGTAGGCGATCCTGAACCCCTCGATGGAGCGCCGGGTGGCAGCGAGGTAGTCGGCGCCGTCGCTGGGGAGGCTGAAAGGGTCGCGCGGGTGTGGCCCGACCATCGCGCCGAGCATGAGCGCCGCGTCCTCGACGGTCCTGCCGAACGGTCCGCTGTGGCTAAACGGCGTGTGCGAGAGAAAGGCGTCGGGACGGGTAGCGGCGGCGACTCGCCCGTAGGTGGCCTTGAAGCCGTACACGCCGCAGAAGGAAGCGGGTATACGAATAGAGCCGCCCGCGTCGGAACCCTGCGATACCGCAGCGAGACCGTCGGCCACGACGGCGGCGCTCCCACCGGAGGAGCCACCCGCGTTCTTGCCGGGGGAGCCGTCTCCGGACGGCGCGAAGGGCGTGCTCGTCGGGCCGAAGATCAGGTTGTCCGTTGCGGCCTTGTGGCCGAACTCCGGCGTGTTGGTCTTGCCCAGAATGATGGCGCCCGCGTTCTCCAGGCGCTCTACATACGTCGCGTCCCGGTCCGGAACGTAGTTCGCCAGAGGCTTCGACCCGTACGTGTTCCTGACACCCTTCTTGTAGTCGAAGAGGTCCTTTATCGCGACCGGCACGCCGTGTAGCGGCCCCAGGGCGCCGCCAGACCCCATGGCGCGCTCGGCCTCCTGCGCCCTCTCACGCGCCTCCTCCCCGAGCACGGTGACGTAGGCGCCTATCCTACCGTTGCGAGCCTCGATACGTTCCAGGAAGGCGTCGACGAGCTCGACCGGCGAGAGGTCGCGGCGGCGGATCCTCGCGGCCAGCTCCGCGGCCGGCGCGAAACAGAGATCCTCAGGCAAGATATTCAGCCCCTTTCGAAAGCTTCGCGGCCCCTTCGTTCTCGCTCAGGCGCGCTGCTCCTCGGCGACCGTGGAGGGGCGGGTAGCGAGGCTGACGACGACGAGGACGATGATGTTGGCGAGCATGGCGACGATGCCGACGTTAGTGTCGCCCAGAGAGCCCAGAGCCGGGAAGACGGCGCGTAGCTTGATCTGGAAGACCTCGAGGTAGGCTACTATAGCAACCCCCGTCAAGACGCCGGCGCCCGCACCCCACTTTGTGACGAAGTTGTTCGACAGTAAGCTGAAGGCCAGGGCTGGGAAGAGCTGGGTGACGAAAGCGTAGCCCAGGAGCAGGAGGAGCACCAGGTCGAGGCCGCTCGTGAGCGCGAAGACCATCCCCGCGAGCGCGACCAGAGGCACGAGGATCTTGGCGAGCCTGACGACCTGCTCCTCGGTCACCTCGGGCCTGAACGCCCTGTAGACGTTCTTCGAGAGCACCGTCGCCGAGACCATGAGGAGCATCGAGCCCGGCACCAGGGCCGCGAGGAGACCGGCGGCCCCTATCAGGCCGACCAGCCAGGGATCGAACGTCTCCAGGGAGATCCTGAGCAGGGAGAGGTCGGCCTGCGGCCCTTCGAGACCGGGTATCTGGAGGATAGAGGCGAAACCGACGAAGAACGCGAAGAGCATCACCAGCTGGTAGATCGGCAGATAGGTAGCGTTGCGCCGGATGACCCGTGCGCTCCGGGCCGAGAACGCAGAGCCGAAGGTGTGCGGCCACATGTAGAATCCCAAAGCGGTCAGCAGCACCGTGGAGATGAACCACGGGACGCTCAGGCCCTCGGCGGGCAAGGCGAGGAAGCCCGGCTTCTCGGCGTTTACCTGCTGGAACATATCTCCGATGCCCCCGTAGAAGGCGAAGGGCAGGTACAGTCCTAGGAACACGATTATCGCCAACACCATGATGTCTTTTACAGTCGAAGTCCACGCCGAGCCGTGGATGCCGCTGACAATCACGTAGACCGTGACCGCAACGACCCCGATGACCACCGCCACCGTCGAGGATATGGAGCCGTAGGACGCCTCCGAGACGATGATTCCGAGGCCCTGGAACTGTACCGCGAGGTATGGCACCATCGCCAAGACGGTAACCAGAGAGATAACTACGCCGAGGCCGGTACTCCGATACTTGCTTACGAAGAAGTCCGACTGGGAGTGTAGTCTGTTCTCCTTGGCGTAGCGCCACACGGCGGGCAAGAGCCAGTAGCTCATCACGTACGCCAGAGCCCCGTAGGAGAGGATGTAGAACGCCGGTCCACCCCTACCGTAGGCCCAACCGCTGGCCCCGAGGAAGGTGAAGGTCGTGTAGATCTCGCCGGCCAGGAGCAAGAATATGAAGATGCTCCCGAAACCGCGTCCCCCGACGCTCCACTCTTCGAGGTTCATGTCCTTGCCGCGCCGAGCCCGGATGCCCAGGTAGATCGAGAGAGCCAGAAACGCGAAGATGATCAGGAGCGCGACGTTCATTCGGTCTCATCCTCCTTGTTCGACGGGTCGAGCTGGTAGACAATCGCCATGATCACCGAGGTAAGCACGACCCATAGCACGATCCAGAAAAGTAGAAACGGCATCCCCAACACGAACGGCTCGACCCGGTTCGCAAAGATCACGCCTCCGAGTATCCCCAAGAAGGGCAACGCCCCTAAAAGATAAGAGAGCTTCACTCCTCACCTCCCGTCTCCGCCTCCAGCAACCCAAACGTCGTATGCACGAACATCTTTACCCCCTTCTCCAGGGAATCCTCGTCTACCGTGAAGCGCGGGTGGTGGTGCGGAGCGGCTATCCCCTTCTCCTCGTTCCCCGCGCCGACGAAGAGGAAGGTCCCCGGTGTTACCTGCTGGTAGGCTGAGAAGTCCTCGCCGCCCATGATCGGACGCATCATCTCTAAGGCTGCCTCTCCGAAGACCCCCCGCGCGGTCTCCTCCACGACCCGCGTCACCCTCTCGTCGTTGACCACGGGTCGGTAGCCGCGCTGATACTCGAAGGAGTAGGAGGCGCCGTGCGCCCCGGTGACGCCCTTAATGATCCGCTCCATCGTCTCGGGGATCTCCTTTCGCACCTCTTCGTCGAGGGTGCGGACGGTCCCTTCCAGCTCGACCGAGCCCGGGATAACGTTGTGCGTCGTACCGCCGGTAAACTTCGTCACCGAGACAACCGCCTTGTCCAGGGGGTCGGTGTTGCGCGAGACTATGTGCTGCAGGTTCGTCACGACCTGGGCACCGATAGCTATTGCGTCCGCTGTCTGGTGGGGCATCGCGGCGTGGCCACCCCTGCCCTCCACTACGATCTCAAAGGTGTCCGGCGAGGCTAGCATCGGTCCGTAGACGACGCCTATCTTCCCGAGCTCTAACTGCGACCAGAGGTGGATGCCGAAAACCGCGTCCACCCCCTCCATAACACCTGCCTCGACTAGCTCCTGCGCTCCTCCAGGATAAAGCTCCTCGGCGTGCTGAAAGATGAAGCGGACCTCGCCCTCTACCTCTTCTCGCATCCCGCTCAGTATCTTCGTCGCCCCGAGCAGCATCGCGGTGTGCCCATCGTGGCCGCAGGCGTGCATGACGCCCTCGTTCTTCGAGACAAACTCAAAGTCGTTCTCCTCGGTGATGGGCAGCGCGTCCATGTCGGCTCTGAGAGCTACCGTACGCCCCGGCCTCTCGCCCACGAGGTGCGCGACTGCGCTCGTCGGCGTGGGCCTGGAAAGCTCCAAACCACCGAAGGACTCCAGCGTCTCGTAGACGAACCGAGAGGTCTCCTCCTCGTGGAAGGAGAGCTCGGGGTTCTGATGCAGGTGCCTGCGCCACCCTACGACTTCATCCCGGACCTCCTCGACCAGGCCGCTGATCGTCGCCGTCTCGATGATCTACCCCCTTCTAGCCGTTCCCTATCGCCCCATCGGTACGCCTCGCAATATACGGCACTTGCCCCCGCGGCGCAATCGTCCGAAGTTCAGTTTTCATTCGCTAGCTTGAGCAGCGTGCGGTAGAGGACCTCGGCCCCAGCGGCGCAGTCCTCCCTGGAGCTGTATTCGTCCGGGTTGTGGCTGAGGCCGTCTTTGGAGCGGACGAAGACCATGCCTACCGAGCACAGGTCGGCGAGGTGCATCCCGTCGTGCCCGGCGCCGCTGGCGAGCTCGAAGGGCTCGAAGCCTAGAGCGTCGCACGCCTCTTTGGCGGCTCCCCGGACGAGGTCGGAACAAAGCACGGGCGGTAGCCTCTGAAGGGTCTGTGTTGCGAGGTCGATGCCGCGCTCCTCGCAGAGGCGTCTGGCTTCGTCCGAGATCCGGGCCTCTACTTCGTCGCGCACGTCCTGGTCTATGTCGCGCAGATCCAGGGAGAAAGAGACGTGCCCGGGGATTATGTTGATACCGCCGGGCTTTAGCTCTAACTGGCCTACCGTCCCCACGGTCGTGCCGGTCCTCGCAGCCTCCCTCTCGACCTTGCCTATGATAGCTGCGGCGGCCGACAGGGCGTCGCTCCGGAGGCCCATCGGTGTCGTGCCCGCGTGACCCGCCTCGCCCTCTAGAATGAGCCTGAGCCAGACCGGGCCGGCGATACCGGTTACGACGCCTACGGGGAGGGCTTCATTCTCCAGGAGCTTGCCCTGCTCGATGTGCAGCTCGACGTAGGCCTGGATGGAGCCTTCGGGGCGCGCGGCCTCGCCTATCCTCTCGGGGTCGAGGCTGCAGTCCCGCATGGCCTGGGCTATGGAGATGCCGTTCTCGTCCTCGCGGTCGAGGTCTTCGGGGGTCAGGGTGCCGGCGGTTGCGCGGCTCCCGATCATACCGAAGCCGAACCTGGCACCCTCTTCGTCCGTGAAAGCGACGACCTCTATGGGACGCTGGGTATTCAGGTCTCGTTCTTCCATGACCTGTAGCGCCTCCACCGCCGCGAGCACCCCCAGAGGCCCGTCGAAGTCGCCACCGTTCGGGACGGAATCTACGTGCGAGCCCGCTAGGACAACGGGCACCTCCGGATCGCTGCCCTCGCGCCGGCCAATCAAGTTTCCGGCAACATCCTCCCGCACCTCTAAAGCCGCTTCGCGCATGTAGGAGGCGACGAGGTCCTTGGCGGCCCGCTCCTCTTCGGTGAAGGAGAGCCGGGTCACGCCGCCGCCCTCGGAACGTCCAATCTCCGCGAGTTCGTGGAGACGGAACCAGAGGCGCTCGGCGTCGATCTCCATGGACGAGCTATCCGGCACTCTTTACGCCCTCCGGGCGGACGATATAAGTACCCGTCTTCTCAAAGGCGCGGGCGGCCTTGAGGATCGTGGTCTCGTCCCACTTCCTGCCGACGAGCATCGCGCCGACGGGGAGGCCCTCCGAGAGGGCGCACGGCACGGTCATCGCCGGGTAGCCGACGACGTCGAACGGGCAGGTATTGTGGATCATCTCTAGCGCTCGCTGGATGACCTCCTCGCGCGGAGCGTCGGGTTCGGGGATGGGTGTAGCCTTCATCGGCAGGGTCGGCAGGAGCAAGAGGTTGTAGGAGGCGTGCGCCGCATCGTAGGCCGCCGCGAGCTTGCGGGAAAGGTTCTGGGCTTTGGCATAGTAGCGTCCGTGGTAGCGCTCCATCATGTAGCGACCGGTCAGCATGGTAAGCTTCACGGTCTCGGAGAGGTCTTCGGCGCGCGTGATCCTACCGCGGGCGTAGGCGTCGAGGAGGGACGTAGTGTAGTGCCCCTCCCAATTGTTGCCCATCGAGTTGCCGTCCACCATGAGCGCGGTCGCGCCCTCGATGGCGATGGCGTTCCAGATATGGATGCCGTCGCGGTGCAGCGGCACGGAGACCTCCTCGACCTCGGCGCCGAGCTCCGCGAAGGTGCGCGAAGCTTCCCGGACCGCTTCGTCCACGTCCTCCTCCGAGAGGCCCGGCCATCCAAAGCCCTCGGTGAGGATGCCGATCCTCATCCCCTCGACGCCGTCGTCGAGGTCTCCTCGGTAGTCGGCTACCTCTACACCCTTCTGACGCGGGTCGAGGCCGTCCTCGCCGGCGATGGCCGAGAGCAGGAGAGCGGCGTCCTCGACGCTCGCGACGATGGGACCGGTGTGGTCCAGGGTCAGCTCTATGGGGAAGATGCCAGTGTACGGGACGAGGCCGTGGGTCGGTTTGAGGCCGTAGACACCGCACCAGGAGGCTGGCATCCGGATGGATCCGCCCTGGTCGCCGCCGATTGCCATGTCGCACTCGCCGCTCGCGACGAGGGCGGCGCTCCCGCTGGACGAGCCGCCCGCCGAACGAGAATGGTCGTGGGGGTTGAGGACGGGGCCGGTGTCAGAGGTGTGACTCCCACCGGAGAAGCACAGGGACTCGCAGACGGCCTTGCCCGTGATCTCGCCGCCTGCGTCTAAGATACGGGTGACGATGGTCGCGTCGGTCTCCGGGACGTAGCCTTCGAGCACCGCGGTGCCGTTCATCATCGGCACACCAGCCACGCAGACGTTGTCTTTTATGGCGATCCGCTTGCCCGAGAGAGGACCTTCGGGTGAGCCTTTTATAGAGCACCTGTAGTACCAGGCGTTGAGAGGGTTCTCCTCGGGCTCCGGACGCCTGCCTCCCGAACGCGGGTAACGTACCTCGGGCGCGGGCTCGACAAGCTGGTCCAGGCGGTCGTAGGAGACCATCGTACCTTCTATGAGCCCGAGGAAAGACTCGACGTCCGCCTCCGAGAGTTCGAGGTTGTAGTAGACCGAGATCTCGCGCAGCTGCTCGGCGGTTGGGGGCTTTACCATCCCGTTCTCCTCTCCGCGTCGGCATGGCCTTCAGGCACGCCGACGCCGTTCTCTTTGCACGTAGGCCGAGAGGCAAGAACGGAACGCGCTCCCTCTCCCCTACCTCACCCACAAGACACGATAAAGACCCGCCGCGTGCGAGTCAAACACCGGCACGAAGAGAGGGCCCGCACGACGCGGGCCCTCCTCCGGCTCTGGAGAGCCGTTGCCTCCGCCCGTTTGCCGGACGAGAGTACGCGGTCTTTTAGTTTCGGACGCGCCTCCAGACCCTGGTAAGCCCGCTTTCTTCCTGTTCGTCCTCGCGCCGCGACGTTTCCCGGGTCTCATCGCCGGATCTCGTTGTGCCGGCGCCTTCCGCGCGGCCTTCGGGGTCGACCCGATCCCCGCGGTCGCCGCCGGGTTCGCCGGTGCCTCCACGCCGGCTTATCCCCTCCTCGGTCGCTTCGGAGCCCGGCGCTGTGCCGGAAGTACCGAGATCCCCGCTGTCGCGAAGCCCTTCGCGCAGGCCCTCACGCAGTCCCTCGCGGTACCCTTCACGGTACCCTTCGTCTCCCATACGGCCCTGTTCGCCCATCTTGAGTTCCCCACGGTCGTCGAACCCTTCGCGGCCGCCTTCCTCGCGGTGGCCCCGGGTCATGCTGCCCGCGTCTTCGTCTCTGGCGCTGCCGGTGGCGCGTCCGGGCTCGCCGGTCTCGAGGTCGCGCACACCACGCGACGGCGGCGCGTCGCCGGTGCCGGCCGCGGGCTCGGAGCGCACGTCCTCGCGATCGCGGTACGACTCCTGGCCCAGGGACCCGCGCTCCCTTTCGTCGTAGACTTCCCGATCTTGCGCACGGCCCATCGGACGTTCCGAATGCCGCTCGGTCTCCGTCCGGTCGTCCCGGAGCGGATTATCGCCGGTTCGTACTCTGCCCGCTTCTTCCCCGCCAGCGGCCTCGGAATACCTGCCGTAAGAGCCACGGTCGGTGGAGGATTCGGAGCTCTCGAGGCCGAAGTGGCGCCGTATCCTCTCCTCGAAATCAGGGGTGACGTCGTCATCATCGCTAAAGTTCGGCGCGTCCTTGACGTGGGCTTTGGACTCGGAGACCTCTATGGAGCGGTCCCGATCGTTGACGCGCGAGATCTCCATCGGTATCAACGTCGTCCCGCTGAGACCGAACAGGCCCATCTTGACACCGATGTACTCCTCGCGGTCGGTATCGTCCACGAAGAGGTCGTCTACTTTGCCTATCCGAGAGCCCGCGTTATCGTAGACCGTGTAGCCCTCATACCTCTCTTCGAGTTCCCTCAGCCGCTCGTCGTTGGCCATGCCTCACTCCTCCTTAGAGCCTTTGCTTTCATGGTATCAACCGTACCCTGCCATCGGCGCGAGATAAACATACGCCACACCGGGTCACGAGCCTTGCTCTCCGGCGCTTGGTGCCTCGCGAAGCGCCAAGGCTGGGGAGGCGGAAAGTACACGCTAGCTGCCGCTGGCGGTTGTTATCGAGCTCCCCGCGGCAAAAGGACGCGCCGCCGGTCGAGTGTCCGGGCGGCGCGCTCGGGTCGATAGCTAAACCTTAAGAGCCGGAGCCGTCTCTCTCGTTCATGGGGACGTAGTCGGCGTCGCGCGGGCCGGTGTAGATCTGGCGAGGACGGGCGATCCTGAACTCTTCGTCGTTCATCAGCTCCAGCCACTGAGCCATCCAACCGGGGGTGCGCCCTATGGCGAACATCACGGTAAAAGCGTCGGCCGGGATGTCCATCGCCTCGTAGATGATCCCCGACCAGTAGTCCACGTTTGGGTAAAGCTTACGATCGGTGAAGTACTCGTCGTCGAGGGCATGCTTCTCCAGCTCTATAGCGATGTCGAGGAGCGAGCTCTCCTTGCGCGTGGCCTCGAGAACCTCGTCCACGTGGCTCCGGATTATGCGGGCGCGCGGGTCGTAGTTCTTGTAGACCCGGTGGCCGAAACCCATCAGCCGCTCCTCTCCCTGCTTAACGCCTTCGAGGAAGTCAGCGATGTTGTCGGTCGAGCCGATCCTCTGGAGCATCTTGAGAACGGCGACGTTCGCGCCGCCGTGCGAGGGTCCGTAGAGCCCTGCGATGCCGGCGGCCAGAGAGGTAAAGGGGTCGTTGATGGCGCTCCCCACGACCCTCACCGCCGCCGCCGAGCAGTTCTGCTCGTGGTCGGCGTGGAGGATAAAGAGCACGTCGAGCGCCTTCTCGATTCTGGGGTCGGGCTCGTAGCGGGGCTCGGCCATCTTGAACATCATCGAGAGCAGGTTGCCAGTGTAGGAGAGCTCGTTGTCCGGATAGACGTAGGGCATCCCGAGGCTGTGACGGTAGGCGAATGCGGCGAGGGTGGGCATCTTAGCGATTAGACGCACCGCCGAGACGTGGCGCTGGTACTCGTCGCTCACCTCCCGGGCCTCCGGGTAGAAGGTAGAGAGCGCGCCGACCGAGGCGAGCAGCATCCCCATCGGGTTGGCGTCGTGCCTGAAACCGTTCATGAAGTCCTTGACGTTCTCATGAACGTAGGTGTGGTGGGTGACCTCGTGGACCCACTGGTTCAGCTGGTCCTCGGTCGGGAGGTAACCGTAAATCAGGAGATACGAGACCTCCAGGAAGGTCGAGTTCTCGGCCAGCTGCTCGATGGGGATGCCGCGGTGTTCCAGGACGCCGTTCTCGCCATCTATGTACGTGATGGCGCTGCGGCAGCTCGCCGTGTTGGTAAAACCGGGGTCGTAGGTCATCAAGCCGAAGTCGTCGTCAGAGACTTTGATCTGGCGAAAATCCATCGCCCGCACGGTGCCCTCGGTGATCTCGATGTCGTAGCTCTCACCGGTGCGGTTATCCGTCACCGTCAGGCTGTCGTTCCCGTCGGCCCGGGCCTCACCGTTCTCGGTCGCTTGCGCCTTCTCGGTCAAACTCTTGCCCCTTTCGTAGCTCCCGCCCTGGGCGGCCGTCCGGCGGCCCCTTTCCCCAACTCTTTTCGACGACTCTATTATATCTTCCCCCACCGGGCAAAGGAAAAGCCCCACGTCCGGAACATGCTCTCGCGTTCGTTCTCGCCAGTCGGACCGTTATTCCTCCTTCAGCCCCTCGCAAGGCTCGACGCCTTCATCTGTGTTGAGCCTTGCGAGGTTCGTGTCTTTTTCTCCAGGCGGTCGTCGTCGCCCCGTTCGGGTGTCGCGCAAAAAGCTACTCCGATTAAGTCTTCATCTCCTCGATGGATTAGATAGTGTCGTCCGCCGAAACCACCTCGCTCTATTCCTCGGACCGGTCTCGATTCCGGCGCACCAGCGCCCACCCACCGGGCAGCGCCAATGTGGCGATCGCTATCTTGATCAGGTCGCCGGGGATGAAGATCAGCATCCCCTGTACCAGCGCGATCTCCAGATCGCCCAAGAGCCCGGCGAGCCAGGCCACGCCGAAGGCGTAGATCACGATCAAACCCAGCGTCATCGCCGCCGCCGTCCACACGAGCCTGCGGTCCCAACCGCGTTCTGCCAGCCAACCCACCAGGCCTGCCACGACCGGATACGAAGCGAGGTAGCCACCGGTCGGTCCAAGCATGTACGCCACACCGGCGCCGCCCGCGAAGACGGGCAGCCCGACCGCACCCTCCGCCAGGTACAAGAGCAGCGCCAGGGCGCCGCGCCGGCTTCCGAGCACCGCGCCGGTGAAGAGCACCGCGAGGGGCTGCAGCGTCATGGGCACGGGCCACCACGGGATCGCAACCCGCGCTGAGAGCGCCACGAAGGCGCTGAAGGCCACGACCAGCACGGCATCGAAGAGCCAAGAACGCGAACGCGGTAACAGAACGTCCACGAGCGTGATGCGCGGTTGGCTTACGAGGGACATATCTACTCCTTTATCCGTTTCCGGCGTTGCGGCTGCGAGGTCCGGGTAAGCAGTTTATCGCAAAATCGCTCTACTCCAGCCCTACGAGGGCCTGGCCCGCGTCCACGGTCTCTTCGTCCTCCACGAGTAACTTCGAGATCTTCCATCATCCTCGGCTTTAATCTCGTTGAAGTTAGGAGGCCATCCACATTGGCCCATCCAAAGCTCAGAAGAGCTACCTGAACATCAAGGATATCGCCGAAGCCGCCAAAGCGAAAGGCACCTATGCGGTGCACACCGGCTACGGATGCCTCCCAGAGAATGCCTCTTTCGCCGCATCATCGAGGAGGCGCCTGCTCCGGGGTTCAGCCCCAGAACACGCGAGAGGATCACGCAGGCCGCCGTGCGGCTGGCGGAGGCCGCAGAATACGCTAACGCGAGCACGGTCGAGTTTCTGATGGACGAGGACGAGTACTTCTACTTCATAGAAATGAACCCTCCGGGCGTCGACTTGGGCGAGGAGCAGCTGAAGGTCGCGGGGCGAGGGGCTATCGGTGGGACAGGACGAAGCCTCCCTCTCGGGGGAGTACGACACTAGCTACCTCGAGAGGCTACTGGACGAGGAGAGCTAAGAAGAGGTCCGAACCTCTTCGTCCGCGAAACGCTCTTCGAGCTTTTGTATCTCCGGCAGCCCAATGGTGTCTACGAACTCCTCGAACGGCGGCAGCTCGTCCAGGACCTCGATCGGGCTCCCGTCGGCACGGATCGCGGCCAGGACCTCCTGAACAGAGCGGGTAGCGGCGAGCAGCGTGCTTACCGGGAAGATGACCAGGCGGAACCCGAGCTCCTTTATACGTTCCAACGGAACGGGCGGCGTCTTGCCGCTCTCGACCCAGTTGAAGAGCAGCGACACCTCCGGGAACGCCTCCGCCACGGCGGAGATCTCCTCCTCGTTCTGGGGCGCCTCCACGAACAGCACGTCGGCCCCTGCCTCCCGGTAGAGCCGGGCTCGCTCCAGGGCTCCATCCATACCCTCGACGGCGCGAGCGTCTGTGCGGCCGATGATGACAAAGTCCTCCGATTGCCGGGCCTCCACAGCGGCGCGGACCTTCTCGACCATCTCGCTCGCCTCGATGACCTGCTTGCCCTCCATGTGGCCGCACTTCTTGGGCGATATTTGATCCTCTATGTGGATCGCCGAGACCCCGGCTGCTTCGTACTCCCTGACGGTGCGGATCACGTTTATCGGGTTGCCGTAGCCGTTGTCGGCGTCGGCAATGAGCGGTATCTCGACCGCCTGGGTGATGCGACGGGCGTTGTCCACCATCTCACTAAAAGTCAGAAGCCCGATGTCTGGGCGGCCCAGGAGCGAGGCAGCCGTGCCGAAGCCCGTCATATAGACTGCCTCGAACCCCGCCTGCTCGACGAGCCGGGCCGAGAGAGCGTCGTAGGCGCCGGGGGCGAGGACGGGCTCTGGCCCTTCCAGCAGCTCCCGCAGTCGCCTTGGACCGGCGTTTCGTTGCATTAGATCCGCCAAAACAAACTCCCTACTCTCATTCTCCGTCGAGCCGCTCGCGTCCCCACGGTACCAGACCACCCGAAGAAAGCATATCCTGCATGAACGGCGGGAGCGGCGCCGTCTCGAACCGCTCGCCGTTCACCATCACTTCCCCGCCATCCACGTCTACCCGGATCTCCGACTCAGGTGTGGCCGCGTCAGCGGCATCGGCCTGCTGGATCACGGGCAGGCCGAGGTTGATGCAGTTGCGATGGAAGATGCGGGCGAAGCTCTTGCCAAGCACGCACCGGATATTCCACGCTTTCATCCCCTGCACGACGTGCTCCCGCGAGGAACCAGACCCGAAGTTCTCCCCGACCACCAGCACCGTCTCGTCCCCGAGCTGGTCACGCAGTGAAGGGTCCAGGCCCTCGAACAGGTAAGTCTTCATCTCCTCCGGGTCCTCTATGTTCAGGTACGCGCCGGGGTAGAGGGTATCGGTGTCCACGTTGTCCTGGTCGATCACGACCGCCTTGCCTTCCAGGATCACACCGGCGCTCCCTCTAACACGTCCGCCGGGTCCACGATCTCCCCGGCGACCGCCGCGGCCCCCGCGACGTAGGCGTTGGCAATGTGCACCTCCGCCTCGGTGGAGCCCATACGGCCCTTGAAGTTACGGTTGGTCGTCGTGATAGCCGTCTCCCCCTCGGCCATCACGCCCATATGCCCACCGAAGCAGGCGCCGCAGGTCGGCGTCGAGACAACCGCCCCCGCCTCGACGAAGAGGTCCAGTAGACCCTCGGCCATCGCCTCCCGGTAGACCTTCTGGCTCGCCGGCACGATTATGGCGCGCGTGTCCGGGTGGACCTTGCGTCCGCGTAACATCTCCGCCGTCTGCCGGAGGTCGGTCATCGTTCCATTTGCGCAGTTGCCGATGTAGATTTGGTCTATCTTCCGCCCTTTTGCCTCCTCGACCGTAACTACGTTCCCCGGCGAGTGCGGCAGCGCAATAAGGGGCGAAAGCGAGCCCAGATCTATGCGAACCTTCCGGGCAAACTCGGCGTCCGGGTCGGAGTGTTCGGCGCTCCACTCCCTCTCGGTGCGGCCCTCCAGGTACTCGGCCGTCGTGTCGTCGGCAGGGACAAATCCGGTCTCGGAGCCTGCTTCTATAGCCATGTTGGCCACGGCGAGCCGTTCGTCTATCGAGAGGGCTTCCGCTCCCTCTCCGACGAACTCCAGGGCCATGTTGGTACCGCCCCCGACCCCGATCTCGCCGATAAGTGCGAGGATCAGGTCTTTGCCGCTCACGAACGGCCCCTTCTCGCCCACGAACTCTACCTGGATCGTACCGGGCACCTCCTGCCAGAACTCGCCGAAGGCGAGGCAGGCGGCGATATCCGTCGAACCGAAGCCCGACCCGAAAGCGCCCAGAGCGCCGTAGGTGCAGGTGTGGGAATCGCCGCCCGCGATCACCATCCCCGGCACCACCCACCCGTCCTCGACGAGCACGGTGTGCTCGATCCCACCACGTCCCTGCCCATAGTAGTAAACACCCTGCTCGTCCGACCAGTCTTTGAGGCGCTTCTGAAGTGAAGCCGACTTCGCGTCCTTCGCGGGCATGAAGTGGTCGGCGACCATCACGACCTTCTCCGGGTCGAAGACCTTCTCGGCCCCCATCTTCTCCATCTGACGGAAGGCAACCGGCCCGGAGACGTCGTTCGCCATCACCAGGTCGCACTCGACCATCAAGATCTCACCGGGCGAGACGTCGTCCGTCTTGGTGTGTGAGAGCAGTATCTTCTCAACGAGCGTGCGCGGCACTTACTTCCTCCAGGTACTTGAGCGCCTCCTCCACGGAGACCACATCACCGTATTTGGCGTCTATATCGTAGAGGTTTGCCTCGTGAGCGTCGGGGTTGCGGTCGCCGACCGCCTCTCGCGGAACCATGAGTCTGTAACCGTACTGCAAGGCGTCTACCGCCGTCGCCCGGACGCAGCCGGAGGTCGAGGTGCCGGTAACGATGAGGGTGTCTACCCTGGCGGCGACGAGCAGGCTGGGAAGGCCGGTCCCATAGAAGGCCGACGCGAAGAGCTTGTTGAGGACAGGCTCGGTCTCGCGGGGTGAGATGCGCGGGTCTATCTCCGCCCAGCGGCTCCCGGCTTCTAAAGTCAGGAGAGCCGGGACCTTGTCTATAAACGCGGCGGCGGTGAGCCTGTCGCTCTCGCGGTAGGCGACGGTGGTGAAGACTACCGGGATCTCCGCCCGCCGGGCCGCTTCGAGAAGCTTCTGTACCTCTTCTACCGGACCGTCGAGGCCACTACCGAGCGGGGACTCTGGGTCGGTGAAGCCCAAAGTCATGTCCACGACGATGAGGGCGGGGTGTTGACCGAAGCCGCCGCGTCCGCCGAAGCCTTCTATGTGCATATTCTCTCCCTCGCTCATGCTGCCTTCTTCTAGTATGGCAGAGATCTTTGGCCTGTTGTCGGGTGGTTTCCCACAGAGGCTTGGGATTTAAGAGGATGGTATTGCAGTACGAGGTATTGGAGCAACTCCCTTGAACGAGCTCGAAGAGTATCGGGACCCTGGAGGAGGCGAAGACCCGCCCGTCACGGCGGTGGCGTCGCGGCGCGTGCAGCCGGGCCGCGAGGGGGAGTTCGAGGGGTGGACCTCCGGCTTCCTCTCTGCGGCGCGCGGCTTCCCAGGCTACCTCGGATCGAACGTCCTCCGCCCTAGTGGTCCGGAGGACGACGAGTACCAGATCGTCTTCAAGTTCGACCACGCGAGCAACCTCAAGCGCTGGGAAGAGTGCAGGGAACGCCGCTACTGGCTCCACAGGTCCGAGGACCTCATCAAAGAGGAGCCCAACATACGCATCCTTACCGGCCTCGAGACCTGGTTCACGCTTCCTTCTAAAGAGGGAGCTCCACCGCCGCCGCGCTACAAGATGGCACTGGTAACCTGGCTCGCGGTCTTCCCGCTCGCCACCGTGGTGTTCATGATCCTCGATCCCCTGATAGGCGATTTTCACGCGGTCTTGCGCAGGCTGGTCTTTACCTTGGTGATGGTCTCGCTCATGACCTACGTCGTGATGCCCCGCATGACGCGCCTCTTCTCCTCCTGGCTCTACCCGAAGAGGAAGAGCAAGTAGCGTTGGCTTCACCACTAAAGCTCCATCCTACTCTTTCTCGCCGCCAGGTTAACCGAGCTCCTTCGAGAGCCACTCGTCGAAGCGCCTCCGAGACTCGGCGACCTCTTCACGCTGCTCCTCGAGCGAAGGCAACGGGCCGTGATCGAACTGGGGTAGCTCCTCCGGACGCTCCGAACGAAGCTCCTCGCGCCGGGCCTGGGTCTCCTCCGCCTCTACTTCGCCGCCGTCGTTTAGGACGACGCCGTAATCCTCCTCGGCGGCCTCCCGACTTATAAGGTTCCAACTCGCGTCCCTGGCGACGCTCCCGGGGTCGCGCTCTAGCGGGTCGCCCAGGCCACCCGCCCCCGCGGTCTCGAAGATGAGGCGATCTCCTTCGTAGACGGGCACGTCGCGTACCTTTGAAGGCAGTTCCACCTCTTCTCCGTCTTTACGAACCAGGGTCTTGGCCGAACGCCCGCCGGGTTTGCCGCCGCTCACGCCGTAGGGATAGGTGTGTGCGCGGTCGTCCTGGTAGGTGATGGACCCGCCCGCAAGGAAGCGGTAGACCTTCTTGACGCCGCACCCTCCCCGGAACTCGCCCGCGCCGCACGAGTCCCGGCGAGCGGAGTACTCCTCGATGATCAGGGGATAGTAGCTCTCCATGTACTCAGCCGGAACTCCCAAGAACTCCGGCCACCAGGAGTGACCGTCCAGGCCGTCTTTGCCGGGGAGCGCGGGTATTCCTCCGTAGAGGATCTCCATCGTCTGGAAGGGCTCGCCGTCCTTCTTGACGCCGGAGTAGACGAGGTTCGGGCTCGTCCCGTAGCTCCCCGATACTTTGAAGGCTTCGAGCGCCTTGGCGTAGACGGCCTGGAGCACGTCGAACTGTCGGGCCATCACGACGAGGCGGTTGCTAAGAGGGGCGGGAGGCTTGGGGTTGAGCACGCTGCCCTCCGGCAGGGTCACCTTGATCACGTCGGTGTACCCGTCATTGAACAAAATGGTCGGGTCGAAGGCCATGATGAGGAACACCCCTACAAACATCTGGAACATCCTCTCGTTCAAGAGGAAGTTAACCGGCCCCGGAACCTGCTCGTCGGTCCCCGTCCAGTCTAGGTGCAGGGTATCGCCCTCGTCGCGCCATATCGCCAGCTTGAGTTTTATGGGTCCGTTGCCGAGACCGTCGTCGTCGGTGTAGTCCTCGAACTCGAACCGCTCGCCCTCCGGGATGTTCTGCCGAATGAGCTCTATAACGCTCCTCCGCGTCCGATCCAGGAGCGCGTCGCACGCCTCCAGGTACGTCTCCTTGCCGAAGCGCTCACAGATGTCCTTGACCCGCTGCGCTCCGGTGGCGGTCCCGGCGGAGATCGCCATGATGTCCGCGCGGGTCTCGCGCGGGGTGCGGGAGTTGTGGCAGAAGAACCGCAGGACTTCCTCGTTCAGCCTGCCACCGTCGTAGAGCTTGACGGGCGGCATGCGCACACCCTCTTCGAAAATGCTGCGAGCGTCTATCGGGATGGAGCCCGCCGTCGAGCCGCCCACGTCCATGAGGTTGCCCCACTGCAGCGCGTACCCGATGCGGTC
>DATDKT010000243.1:0-7233 GCA_036519775.1 Rubrobacteraceae bacterium | reverse complement strand
CCTCGCCGGCGAGGTACCCTACCGCGACTTCTTTATCGAGTACCCGCCGGGGAGCCTGCCATCCTTCGTGCCACCGGCCCTCTTCTCCGGGAGCCAGGAGGCCTACGCGAGCCTCTTCGCCTCAGAGATGGCACTGGCCCTCGTAGCAGCGATCATTCTTACGGCCTACGCCGCTCGGTCTCTGGGCCCTCCCTGGCTACTTCCGGCGGGGGTCTTCGCGGCGGCCGCGCTCCTCCTCTACCCCGTCGCCGTGACCCGCTACGACGCCGTCGTAGCCCTTACCCTCGCCGCGGCCGTTGCCCTGTCCTCTAGCCCGACGTTCGGCCAGAAGGGTGCTGCAGGCGCCGCAACGTTCGTCGCGGCGTGGGCCTTCCTGGGTTTCGGGGCCGCCGCCAAGTTCGTACCGGCGCTGACGACCCTACCTCTGGCTTTGCTCGGGAATCGGGAGGGCGAGCGAACATTCGGTGGGGTGGTACGTAGCGCCGCCTGGGGGGTCGCGGTGTTCTTCGGGGTGGTGGCGGCGTTCTTCTTGCCAGCCTTCCTCTTAGCGGGCGAAGACTTCGCGCGGAGCCTCGCTTATCACGCGGACCGGGGGCTGCAGCTGGAGAGCCTGGGGGCTTCGGTGCTGATGAAGCTGGGGTACCTGGAGGAGGTGGTTCTCGAGTACGGCGCCTGGGACGTGCTGGGACAGGGGGAAGCATTCCTGCGCTCCGCGAGCCTGCTGATAACGGCGGTTTTGTTGGTCGTTACAGGAGCGGTGGCGTACCGCGAGTACCGTGAGGGCAGGTTCGGGCCGGAGCAGTTTCCTCGTTTCGCGGCGGCGTTCGTACTGGCGTTATTGCTGGGCTCTAAAGTGTTGTCGCCGCAGTACGTGATCTGGCTGCTACCCCTGGTGCCTCTGGGTGCAGGCGGCGTCTGGGGACTGGGGGTCTCGGCGGTCTTTCTCGCCGTCTGTTGGATGACCACCCAGGTCTTCCCGTATCACTACCTGGAGGTCGTGCAGGGCCGCTTTCCCGGCATCGATATCCTCCTGGGACGCAACCTTCTACTCTTCGTCCTCTGGGGGCTAATGCTCTCCCTCCCCTCCGACAGCGAGCCGGTGGGAGAGACCGTGCGGAAGAGCGCGGCCGAGCAAGGAGACCCATTGTGAGACGGCTCTTACCCGGCTACCGCCTCACGCTCGTACTTCTCCTGCTGCCTTTGCTCCTCCCCGTACTCGGTTTCGCGCCAGGCGCGCAGACAAGCGAGGACGAGGTGCGCCGTGTGGCACAGTCCGTGCCGGAGGTAGAGGGAATTCTCTCGCACCCAACGGTCGAGGCCTCGGCCCGTTACAACGCTCCGGGCGACTCGTGGGAGGTGATCCTGCGAGAGGAGACCTCGGGGACGGTGGTCGCAGTGCTCATGATAGAGGACGAGACACAGGAGGTTTCGGAGACGGAGGTCTACCCCATCGCCGAGACCCTAGCCTATCCGAGCACCTCGGAGGAGGACGCAATAAAACTCGCCCTCGCCGACCGCGAGGTACAAGATGAATTGACGAGGCACGGCCCCTACACCTCCTACGCCGAGTACGAGTATGGTGAGTGGACGGTCTACCTCGAGGTCGAGGAGGGCGGCGTGGTAGGCGGGATGCCGGTCGAAGGCGGCGAGCGCAAGGAGATCACCCGAGTCGGGGTGGACGACGAGACCTGGCAGCTCAACTACGTGTGGACCGGGGATCAAATCGGCTGGCGGATGGCCCGCGGCGATTACGGCGCCTACGGCAAACAGGCCAATTACCCCTACGTCTGGGGACCTTTAGCCCTCCTCTTCGCCCTCGCCTTCTGGCGCACCGACAAACTCTACTCCTTGCGCAACCTCGACGTCTTGGCCCTCCTCAGCTTCCTCGTCTCGCACGGTTTCTTCAGGGTAGGAGAGACGTATCCCGCCGTCCTGCTCTGGTACCCGCCACTACTATACCTCCTGGCGAGGACGCTTCTGATGAGCTTCGGTAGAGGCGAACGGGTCGAGAAGACGAGTAACTTCCCCACCGCCGCCCTGTTAGTTCTGGGCGTTCTGGCGAGCGGCCTCGTCCTCGGGCTGAATCTGGACTCCCGGGTAATAGACGTCGGCTACGCGGGTGTCGTCGGGGCAGACCGCATCCTCGAGGGGGTGCTCCTCTACGGCAACATGCCCGAAGAGGTCGGCACCGGCGACACCTACGGCCCGCTGAACTACCTCTTGTACGTGCCTTTCCTGTGGTTCTTCGGGTGGAGCGGGGAGTGGGACTTCCTGCCGGCGGCTCACGCGGTGACGGCGTTAGCGTTCATCGTAGGGGCTATCTCCATGCTCATCGCGGGACGGAGGTACGCGGGGGCGCAGGGTGGGGCGGCGATGCTCTTCGCCTGGGCGGTCTTCCCCTACACTCTGTACTCGGCCAACAACAACACCAACGACATAATCGTGGCGGCGGTAGCGGCGGTAGCGGTTGCGACGGCGACTTCTCCCCTGGCACGGGGGGCGAGCGTCGTGGCGGGGTTCGCGGTCAAGCTCTTTCCTATCATCCTCGCGCCCTTGTGGATGCTCCACGACGGCGCCAGAAGAAGGGGATCCCTCCTGGACTTCGTCCTCGGGGCTATGGGTGTCTTCCTCCTCACCTTCTGGGTACTCGCTCTCGACGGCGATCCTATCGGCGGCGCCGTGGAGTTCTTCAACAGAACGCTGCGCTTCCAGGGAGAGCGCGAGACCCCGTGGACCATCTTCGCCCAGCTCCCCGCGCTCAAGGTATTGCAGCAGGTCCTCGCGGCGGCGGTGGTACTCCTAGCCTTCATCGTCCCGGTGGTGCTGAAGAAGAGGACGATCCGGAGGCTCGCGGCTCTCTCAGCGGCCTTCGTCATCGCCTTCGAGCTCACCGTCAACTACTGGTTCTACCCCTACGTTACCTGGTTCGAGCCCTTTGTTTTCGTCGCCCTCCTGCTCGCCACAAGCGAAAAGACGGCGTTGGATAGGGAGAGCGAACAGCCGTCGTCCTCCAGCGGCCAGCACAAACCCGGACGGGAAGCGGCCTACCACGAGCCTTCAAAGCCATCCGAGGCCGAGTAAACGCCGAGCTCGGAGCGGTCGCAATAGGGCAGGCGGCGGCGGGAAACATCACAGAGCTTAGGCATCAAATGGTGAAAGTGGTGATTTGAAGTGCCAGCGCATCAGGTATCATCCCCACGCCCGCCGACGCATGCGCCGGCGCAAGATCCGCCGAGCCCAGGTGGAGCGGACGCTGCAGAACCCCGCCCGCACCTACGAGAGTTGGGGTGAGCTTGCGGACGAGGGTGTTACCACGGTGGGTAATACGGTTTTTTGTACTATGTGGAGCGCGCCGTGGACGAGGCGCTGGTTCTCTCGGTGAAGCGTCGCAGGGGCGCCCCGAAGAAGGAAGGAGAGAACCTTGAGGATCGAGCTGATAAGGAGTACGATCTCCTCTACCTCGAGCTGCACGCTGGCGACACCAAACGCACCGAGGACCTGATCAACGGGGTCTATCTGGACCTAGACGCCGAGGATCAGGTAGTGCGTGCGGAGTCCCTCTCCCTAGACGGCTTCGTGAAGCACCGCGACCTTCCGGCAAATCCCATCGAGTGGCTGCGCGACGAGGCCGACCTGCGCTAGATACTGCTCGGCCCTCGCTCGTAAGTTCGTTCTCCCCGCCGGTGTTGCAGACTCCGTAAAGCCCCATAAAGAACGGCGCGACCACTTCTCCCCTACGAGTCGTCCCGCTCCTTCCGCCAGCGGTCGAGGCGTTCCTTGACTCCCTTCTCCGCCCCGCTCTCTTTCGGCTCGTAGTAGACGCGATCCGCAAACTCCTCCGGCAGGTAGCGGTCATTCATGCCCTCTGCCTCGTCGTCGTGGGCGTAGCGGTAGCCCGTCCCGTAGCCTTCAGCGCTCATGAGTCCCGTCACGGCGTTGCGAAGGTGCATAGGCACCTCGGGGACGGTACCACGTCGCACGTCTTCGAGGGCTTTGCCTATGGCGGCGTAAGAAGCGTTAGACTTTGGGACGGAGGCAAGGTAGGTTGTGGCCTGGGCGAGTGGGATGCGGCCCTCGGGCATACCGACGAGTTGGACCGCCTGGGCTGCGGCGATGGCGAGTGGGAGGGCCTGCGGGTCGGCGTTGCCGATATCTTCGGAGGCCAGGATGACGAGCCGCCGGGCGATGAACACTGGGTCTTCCCCCGCCTCGATCATGCGCGCCAGGTAGTGCAGCGCCGCGTTCGGGTCTCCGCCGCGCACGCTCTTTATGAACGCGCTGACGACGTCGTAGTGCTCCTCGCGCCCGTACCTCAGGGCCCTGGTCCCCACTACCCCCTCGACGTCCCGCACCTCGATCCGCCCAGACCCGGAGGCAGCAGCCTCCAGCGCGTTCAACAAACGCCGACCGTCCCCGCCGGAGAGGCGCAGCAGGTACGCTCCAGCCTCGGTCGAGACCTCGACTTTTAGCGCCTCGCGTCCCTTGCCGAGAAGAGCAGTGAGGTCTTCTTCCGAGAGCGGCTGCAGCCGCAGGACGCGCGAGCGCGAGAGAAGCGGTGCCGTAACCTCAAAGGATGGGTTCTCCGTCGTCGCACCAACGAAGTCCACGAGTCCCTCTTCGAGGGCAGGAAGGAGAGCGTCTTGCTGGGTTTTGTTGAAGCGGTGAACCTCGTCGACGAAGAGGATCGTGGCGCGCCCCTCAAATTTGAGGCGCTCGCGGGCGGCGTCCAGAGCGGTGCGCACCTCCTTGATCCCGCTCGTTACGGCGCTCAAGGGGACGAACTCCCCCTCCATCTCCGCCGCCAGGGCACGGGCGAGCGTCGTCTTTCCGGTTCCTGGCGGTCCCCAGAGCACGACCGCCCCGATACGCCCCTTCTCTACAGCCGTCCGCAGGGGACCACCGGGGCCGGTAAGGTGATCCTGTCCGACCACCTCGTCCAGGTTCTTGGGACGCAAACGTTCGGCGAGCGGAGCCCGGCGAGCCAGAGCATCGGAGCCTTGCGCGTCGAAGAGGTCCACCGTATCCTCTACGATCTCTCGGAGTAGTGTTCGTCGTGCTCGCGGCGCTGCCGGTCCATGCGGTCGGCCGCTTCGAGGACGTCTTGCGGGTAGAGGCTCTTTAAGGCGCCGGTCTCCAGTACTTGCTCGACGGAGTGCTCGGGGATCATCATCCACTCCGCCGCATGCGGCACCGGCAGCGGCTTGTCCAGCACCCGGTAAATTACCCACACCAACCAGCGTCCCGGACGCGAACCAGACAAGAACCTCAAAGACTGCACCTTCCGTTGACCAACGATTAGGGAGTCATTCTACTCAAGCGAGCGGCGCATGTGGTCTGCAAGAAAAGTGAGTAGTACATCGAATCTCCCGTGTACAATGTGCTGCGTGAAAAAGCAGGATTTCTACGAGATGGTCGAGGGGGCTCTGGAGGGGTTGCCGCCGGATCTCGCGGAGCTTCTGGACAACGTGGCGATAGTCGTGGAGGACTGGCCGGAGTATTCGACGCCGCTGGCGCCTAACGAGAACAACGTGCTTTACGGGCTCTACGAGGGGGTGCCGTTGACAGAGCGGTCCGCTGGGTACTACGGGTTCTTGCCGGACAAGATCACGATCTTCCAGGGACCTTTGGAGCGGGACTTCCCGCAAGCTGAGCTAGAGGAGCAGGTGAAGATCACGGTGGTGCACGAGATCGCCCACTACTTCGGCTTCGACGAGAACCGGATCAAAGAGCTGGGCTGGGGATGAAGAACCGCGAGCACAACGTCGGCGACGGAGGCTCCGTTATCATCGAGCAGCGCATAGACGCTCCGTCCAAAGACGTGGCGGCCTACATCGGGGACTTCCGCAACGCCAAGGAGTGGATGGTTGGCGTGGAGGGCGTGGAGAGGTTGGACGAGGACTCGTACCGTCTCCTACTCGAGAGCCCAGTCGGCAAACTCGAGCCCGAGGCGAAGATCCTGGAACATGACGACGACGCCATACGCTGGGTATACACCTCGGTCATCGAGGGCAGCGGAGAGGTTACTGTCGCCCCGGCAAGCGGCGCCAACGGCTCCTCATGCGTCGTCTCCTACACCAGCGCCTTTCGCTTGAGGAGCAAGATCCTGAACCGAGCGGCTCGCTTTGTCGGCCTGGAGCACTTCGCCCGCAACAACGGCGAGCGCTCTCTCCTCCGGCTCAAACACCTCATGGAAGCGAGGCGCTACTGAGATAGGGGACCACTAGCTGTAGTGTCCTAGAGCGAGTTATGAACTAAGCGGTTGCTCGGGTATCCTTTGCGGGCATGAAGGAGAAGCACCGCAAGCACTACCCGAGCGACGTCTCGGATGAAGAGTGGGCGTTTATCTCCCCTGTATCATTATGCTCGTTCGCGAGGACGCGCCGCAGCGCGTGCACGATCTGCGGGAGATCTTCGAGAACGAGGTAGAGGGCTTGACCTCCCACCAGTGTGCTAACAGCGACGACCACGACTATGAGCGCGTAGCCAATAAAAGGTTATCAAGGAGCCTGCCGCTCCCAATCGCCCGTAGCGCCCACTTTGTAGAGCTTGGAGGCCCGCTGATGGCGACCAGCGGGCCCGCGAACGCCACGACGAGGACGGCCTCGATCAGGTAGTCGCCGAAGGAATCGAACACCCCCTGCGGTGGCGCGATCAGGAGCATGAGGACGCCCGCCAGGACGAACATCACCCCCGTCGCCACGCCGGCCAAGGCTCCGGCCCTTTTCTGGCAGAAGCTGCCGCTCTATCGAGGTCGCTGAAGGTGTGGCTGGTTTCACTATATGGCATCCTTATTACAGGTGGATTCTCTTCACGCTTAGAGAAAGGGAGGCTATGGAGACCATAACGCTAGAGGATGCACGGAGGGTCATCGCCGCCGCGGAGCACAAGGCGCAGGAGATCGAGTGCCCCATGGACATCGCGGTCGTGGACGCAGGCGGGAACCTGAAGACCCACGTCAGGATGGACGGCGCTTTCATCGGGAGCATCACGATCTCGATCAACAAGGCCTATACCGCGATAGCCTTTCAGGGCGAGACGAAGGATCTGGTCGATATGACGCAGCCTGGAGGACCCCTCTTTGGCCTGAACGACGCGCACGGGGGGAACCTCGTAATCTTTCCTGGCGGCATCCCCTTGCGTCGCGACGGTGATATTGTAGGCGCGATCGGCGTAAGCACCGGCACTGTCGAGCAGGACCAGGAGGTGGCAGAAGCGGGAGCAGCGGCGTTTTAG
>DATDKT010000242.1:0-9582 GCA_036519775.1 Rubrobacteraceae bacterium | reverse complement strand
AGGTCGCGGCTGGGGGAAAGTGGTATCAGTTACGCTCGAATGCGGCTCCTGGGGGCGCTGCACTGTGGGGGGCCACAAATCATGAGCAGCATCAGCGACGAACTCGGGGTGACCCGGCGCAACGTCACGGCGCTGGTGGATGCTCTGGAGGACGAGGGGTTGGTCCGGCGGAGGCCACATCCCACCGACCGGCGGGCGACCGTCATCGAGCTTACCGAGCAGGGGTTCGAGACGACGAGTAGCATGTACGAGGGGCATCGGGTGGCCGTGGCGGAGTTGTTTGCGGGTCTCTCCGAGGAAGATCGGCGCGAGTTGGCCCGCCTGCTGGGTTCGCTACGCGAGGCGCTCCGGCACGAAGGGATCTCCTGCTAAGGAGGTGGCCCTACCAGCCCTCCGACGAGCCATAGCCGTTCCGTTGAATCACTGCTGGACTTGCTGGGTCCAATCTACCAGGAGGAACTTGTGCCCGCGGGGCTTACGGCCGGCGGAAGAAAAGCTCTAAGTGCCCGGAGTTGACACGGGCAGATCCGCCTCGTCTCCCACCTGCACGCCGCGCGCTTCGAAAAAGCCCTGATTCACCTCCAGGGCGTATTGCGCCGGCGCGGCCGAGGGGTGCGACGACTCGTCGAGGGGTTGCATGTCCTGGATGTCCACTATCCCCCCGTCGCCATCTATGTAGGCGATGGAGAGCGGGATCAGGGTGTCCTTCATCCAAAAAGAGAGCGGTCGCTCCCCCCGAAAGACGAAGAGCATACCGGCGTCCTCCGCCAGCGCGGTACGCTCCATGAGGCCCCGCTTCTGCTCGTCCTCTTCGTCGGCGATCTCCGCTTGCACCTCTACCCTCTCACCACGGGCGGTGTTTATCCCGACGGTGGCGGTCTCGTCGGGAACAGCGACCGCCGTGGTCTCCGGGGAGGCTTCCTCGGAAGGGGTCTCCGCCTTCTCGCTACCGCCACCGCAGCCGGACACGAGGAGCAGCGCAACGAGCAGGAGCATCGTGATAAATATCGGGGTTCTCATCTCAGGATGAATTCTACACGTTTGTTCTGGCGGCCCTTGCTTTTGTGGCCGGTAATCTCCACCTCTCCGACCTCCTCCGTGTTCGCCACGTGCGTCCCGCCGTCGGCCTGGGTGTCTACACCCTCGATCTCCACGATGCGTACCATCTTTACCCTTTCGGGAACGAGGTTGACCTGCGTGCGGATGAGGTCCGGGTTCTCCAGCGCCTCCTCCCGCGGAAGCTCGTAGACCTTCACCGGGCGTCCCTCGACCAGAGCCTCGTTCACCAGGCGCTCTATCTCTCCGACTACGTCCACTGTCCATTCCCCAGGAAACGAGAAGTCCATCCTGGCGTGGTCGGCGCGCATCTGGCCGCCCGTCACCTTCGCACCGAAGCTCCGCCAAATCACACCGGAGAGCGCGTGCAGGGCGGTGTGGTAGCGCATATGTGCGAAGCGTCGCTCCCAATCTAGCTCTCCCTTTAGCTCCCGGACGGTGTCGGGGATGACCTTGTCGAGGACGTGGACGACGTTGTCCCCCTCTCGCCGCGCGTCCACCACGGCGGCGTTCACGGGCCCCACCCCTAACGTTCCTTTGTCCGCGGGCTGTCCCCCACCGCCAGGGTAGAAGGCCGTTCGGGCGAGGATTACCTCCCGGCCGGAGAGCCCGAGCACCGTGGACTCGAACTCCTTGAGGTAGGCATCCTCCAGGAATAGCTCCCCGGTCACTGCGGCGTCAAGGGGAGGGTACCGCGCTCGCGGTCCTTGAAGGTGACGACCTCCCGGTAGCCGACGTCGTGGACGAGCTTGAGGCTCTTGTCGTAGCCCAACGCTACCTGGTCGGGGGCGTGGGCGTCGGAGGAGAGAATTATCGGGACACCGCGGCGGTGGAACATCTCGAGTAGCTGGCGGGAGGGGTAGACCTCTGCTATCGGTTTGCGCAAGCCCGCCGCGTTCACGTCCACGATGATGCCCGACTCGGCCACGGCGTCGGCGGTCTCTTCCAGCATGGGGGTGATGTCTTGTTCGGGGTAGGTGCGGAAGATCTTGATGAGGTCCGGGTGGCCGAGTATCTCGAAGCGCCCCGATAGCGCCGCCTCGCGGACGTTGGCGTAGTACCGCTCGTAGAGCTCGTAGGCGTCGAGCTTCTCGTAGATCTCACGGTGGTCGGGGTGATCCACCTCCTCGCCCTGCACCCGGTGCACGCTCCCGATGAGATAGTCGTAGGGGAGGGCCGATCCGTCGCGGTCCATGCGCTCCTCAGCCCCGGGGACGAAGTCTATCTCGATCCCCAGGCGAAGCTCCACGTCCTGGTACTTCTCGCGGGCCTCCTGGAAGGCGGCCAGGTCTATGTCGTCGCGGTAACGGTCGTGCTCGGTAATACCCATCTGACGCAGGCCACGGCTCTTTGCGACTTCGCAGTAAGCAATGATGTTATCTACCGTCATCGGCCGGTCGCCGTGGGCTATGACGTGCAGGTGGTAGTCGATCATCAGGGTCTCCTCCAGTATCGAACGCTATTTGCGGCGATTCTATAAGATATGCGCTAGGGTTATGCGAGTATTAAGTCACCATAGTACCGGCCGAGTGGAGGGGCTTGCTAAAGATGCGCAACATCGCCTATGTAGCAACGATTCTTTTCACCGCCGCAGTCGCCGTGATGGAGCTCTTTTTAGAGGCTCCGGTCCTGCTACTCTTCGTGGTGGCGTCCCTCGCCCTCGTGGGGCTCGCCTGGGTGCTAGGGCAGGCAACAGAGAGCGTCGGCCACTACGCGGGTCCGCGGGTCGGCGGCATAATGAACGCCACCTTCGGCAACGCCGCCGAGCTCATTATCACCATCTTCGCCCTCTCGGCCGGGCTCACCACCGTGGTGAAGGCCTCGATCATCGGCTCGGTCATCGGCAACGTGCTCCTGGTACTGGGGGCTAGCCTCCTTATCGGCGGCCTCAAGAACGGCACCCAGAGCTTCTCTGCCACCGTCGCTGGGGCGAACTCGGCGATGCTCGCTTGCGTGGCCTTCGGACTGGCGTTCCCGACCATCTTCGGCCTCTTGGACCCGGCCGAAGGGGAGCCGCCCTTAGCGTACCTGAGCACCAGCGTGGCGGTGGTCTTTATCGTCCTCTATGCTTTGTACCTGCTCTTCTACCTCCGCAGACGAGAGGAAGCACCCGGGACAGGCCACGAGGAGCAGCCACCGTTCGGCAAGATGGTCTCATTCGTCATGCTCCTGGTGGCGACCGCCGCTGTCGCCTACGTCTCGGAGGCTTTCGTCGGGGCCATAGAGCCGCTTGTCGAGGAGATCGGCGTCTCCGAGCTGTTCGTCGGCGTGATCCTGGTCCCCATAGTCGGCAACGTCGCCGAGCACGTCGTCGGCGTGCAGATCGCCTACAAGAACCAAATGGATTTCTCGATGGCCGTCTCTTTGGGATCCTCGCTGCAGGTAGCGCTCCTCGTAACCCCGATCCTGGTCTTCCTTGGCCCCTTACTCGGCCACCCCCTGGATCTCGTCTTCACTCCCCTGGAGCTCGTCTCTTTGGGTGCTGCGGTCGTGGTCACCGCCTTCATCGCCCTCGACGGTGAATCGAACTGGCTCGAAGGCGCGATGCTCTGCGGCGTCTATATCATCGCCGCGCTCACCTTCTTCTTCTCGCCGTAAGATCTCCTACCAGCGGCCAATCCTTGTCGCGCGGATGCCGTACATTAGGGGAACGGCAGGCGCGCCCTCAGGCGGGACCATCCGCCGCCCCGGTAGCTCGTGCAGATCGGTGAAGTGGCGCTCTCCGTTAGAGTAGGGATACTCTTTCAGGGCGAGGATCCTCAATCCGGCACCGCCCAGGGCTGTTACGACCTCGCCGAGACCCCACCGGAAGAGGTAGCATGGCTCGGGGTTCTCGAAGCCTCGCACCCCCTGGGCGAATCCCGCGGGCGTCAGGCCACCTTCGGACTCGGCCACGTAATCACCCACGCCTTCATCCAATAGCAATGGCTCTCCGCAAGAAGTGTACGGGCGAGCGTGGTTCCAATGCCCATCGAACATCTCCGCCGCCGGGTGGAAGTCCACGAGCACGAACCGTCCACCGGGTTTCAAGACGGCGGCTATGCCTTCGGCCCAGGCTTCGAGGTCGGGGAGCCAGCAGACGACCCCATAGGAGGAGAAAACGACGTCGAAGCGCCGGCCGCCTCGAGCAGCCTCTTTCAACCAGTCGTAGACGTCGGCGCGTTCGAAGAGCGCGGGGATGCTGGTCCTTGCGGAGAGTTTGGCGGCGGTGGCTATGGCCTCGTCGCTGATGTCCACACCGGTGACGGCAGCCCCGAGCCGGGCGAGGCTGAGCGAGTCCCCGCCAGAGTTGCACTGCAGGTGAGCGAGCGTCTTGCCTTCGAGTTTGCCAAGGAGTGCGCGTTCCTCGGGAAAGAGGGTGATACCGCCCTCGCGCAAAAAGGTGGCGAGATCCCCGCGGTGGCTGTCGTGCGCCCCCACCACCGCGTTCCACGAACGCCGGTTCTGCTCGCGAAAGTCCCTGTGGATCACGGGCGGATTCTACCTCGGAACTGACGTGCCGCTAACGAGGCAAGGGCCTCTTCCAGGACTTGCCGGAAGGCGGCAACGGTGTCCTTCCAGCGCGGCAGATGGTCCGCCCGACGGCGGGCGGCGGCGGACATCCGGCTTCGCAAGGCGGGATCTTCTAGCAGGAGATCCAGGGCTCCGGAGAGCGCCCCGATGTCGCCCGGCGGCAGCAGAGTGGCAGCCTCTCCACCGACCAGCCCAGGGAGCGGCCCCACCTCGCACGCTATAATCGGTAGGCCATGCGCGAGCGCCTCAGCGTAGACAATGCCGTAGCCCTCGTACCAAGAGGGCAGAACGAAGAGGTCGGCGGCAGCGTAGGCGGCTCCGAGCGCCGCGTCATCCACGAGTCCACTCACGGTGATGGAGACGTCGGGCGCGTCCGCTATAGCGGCGCGCACGGAGGCCGCGTAAGCGGGCTCGGCATCCGTCTCGCCGATGAGCTTCAGCATCGCCCCCGGCCTCTCGCGCGCCGTCCACGCTAGTACCAGATCCAGGACCCCCTTGCGCGGTATCCACTGCGCCACGCAGAGAGCTCGTACCAATGCGCCGTCATAGACAACCGGGTCCGCATCAACGTTCGTGGACGAGAGACGGTCGAAGCCGGGCGGGACGACGCGGATGCGTCCGGCAGGGACTCCCCGTTCCTGGAGAATAGAACTCCCGTGATCGCTCACGGCGATCAGGCGGTCTACGCGAAGCAGCGGCTCCTCGAGTTCCCGGTCACGCGTGGCGGTCGCGGGGTTGGGGGCGGCGACGCTCGGTAGCTCGTGGACCATCGCCACGACTGGACACGCCTCACACCAGCGATCGAGATGGGGGGCGCAGACGATGCGAGCCAGGGCGTCCACGACGACCACGTCGAAACGCCGCGGATCGAGGAGGAAGCCAAGCCGGGACGCGGCCTCCTCCTGCTCGGTCGGGGACGCTCCGGAGGCCACGATCTCCTCCACGTCGATGCCGCTCTCCTGTAGTCCAGCGAGGACGCGGGCGTGGTAGAGATAGCCGCCGGTCAAACGGCTCGTATCCCCCACCGTGACAAAGACGACGCGCACAGGTGCTACTACCGCCAGCTCTGTACCGAAAGTCGACTCTGATCCATAAGTCTCCCGTCCAGGGGTAGCTGTTGTCTCTAACTCACCCGCAAGGGCTGTTGAGCCGATGCACCGCTGCTCGACAAGAGCGCGTACCCTACTGACACCCAGATGGCCTCCTGCACTATCCTCCCTGCGCCGCCGCTAGCGAGGTCGAAGATATCGTGAGAGGGAAACCGGCGATGAGCAATACCCTGCACTATCGCGGCAACACCCGCGCCCGCAAAGTCGCGGCCCCCAAGAGCACCAGCCCAACGAGCACCGCCAGGACGCCCAAAGGGAAGACAGCATCGAGAACCTCGCGTCCCGCTAAAGCGGTGGCCGTCGCCGCCGAGAGTAAGAGCGCGTGGCCGACGAAGGCCGTTAAGGAGCCCGCCTCTCCTGTGCGTCCGTAGTGCCCCCTTTGCAGAGCACAGAGGCCTGCTATTGTGACCAGAGTTCCGGCCAACCCCAAGACGAACAAGGTTTCTATCAGATAGTCGGTGAACGAACCTAATACGACTTCTTGCAGCGCGAACGGGATGAGGACGGCCGTCAGAACGTTCATCATGCCGGCGACCACCTCCGACCACCCCCGCTAACCCACCCCATCGTATTAGATTTGAAGACACCCTGGTTCCCTCCTTGCTCTGACTCTTCGCTACTATGGAATGATGACACCTGGCTAAGGTCAGCGCACCGATCAGGATCGATACCGACTCTTGGTCCAGAATCTCGGTCGAACAAGAGGTGGCGTTTAGGGGAACTCTAATGAAAGTTACTGCCGCTGCTAGTCAAGTCAACGAGTCCTCGCGAGCAGCATATACCTGCGGTGACTCCCAGATCCGCACCGTTAGCGAATCGAGTCCCTGGCCGCTCAAGAGAGGCTCGAGTTCGTCCCAGCAGTAGCGAGCCACCGCCTCCGCCGTCGTATTGACGCCCGCGAGGTCCGGCACGTCGTTCAGGTCGCGGTAGTGGAGCGAGGTAGCCAGGTCTTCGACCGCCGCGCGCAGCCGGCCGATGTCGTAGAGGGTCCCGTCGTCCTTCAGGTGCTCGCTGCGCACTATCACCTCCATCCGGTAAGTGTGCCCGTGCGGTCGCGTCGCGGGTCCGAAGTCACCGACGAGCCGGTGCGCTGCCTCGAACTGTGCCGCAACGTAGACTTCGTACATCCCGGCCTCCTCAGGACTGGGCGTGGGTGAGTATTATCTGCACCGTCTCGTCGGGACGCTCGTCCACGAGCTGGTATGCGTCCGGCGCCTGGTCGAAGGGGAAGCGGTGCGAGATGAGCTCCTTCAGGCGCAGCCGGGGCAACAAGCCGAGTACCGTCTCCATTCGCCGGGCGGGGTCCCAGCGCGGTTCGAGATCCGGGTTTATCCGTCCAACCTGCGAGGACATCAAGCGCACCCGTCCGCGATGGAAGTGTCCTCCGAGAGAAAGCGTTACAGGCTTCGTACCGTACCAGGATGCCACGACCACCGTCCCCTCGCCTGCGACAGCGTCTATGGCAGCCTGCAGAGCAGCCCCGGACCCGCTCGCCTCGACCGCCACGTCCGCGCCCCGTCCGGCGGTTGCATCTAAGACACACTCAGGCACATCGTCCGGCTCGAACGCCTCGTCCGCGCCCACGACGAGCGCCAGCTCTCGCCGCTTCTTCACAGGCTCCACGACCAGCACCCGGCTCGCACCAGCCAACCCGAGCAGTTGCGTTACCAGCAAGCCGACCACGCCTTGCCCGAAGACGAGCGCCGTCTCGCCGAGGTGCAGAGGCGTATCTCGTACGACGTTGACGGCGGTTTCGAGGTTGGCGACGAAGAGGCCGAGCAGCGGGTCGAGCCCATCGGGGAGGCGCACCGGCGCCTCCTCCGGAACTACGAAGGCGGCCTGGTGCGGGTGGTGGACGAAGACGGTATCTCCGAGTGCGAGGTCTTCGACGTCCGCGCCAGCGTCGAGGACGTGCCCGACGGTAGCGTAACCGTATTTGATCGGGAATGAAAAGCTTCCGGCGAGGGTGGGCAGGTCGAGCGGGAGGTCCGCCGGGACCTCACCGCGGTAGACGAGCATCTCGGTCCCCTGGCTCAAGGCCGAAGCAATCGTACGTACGCGCACCTCGCCCGGACTGGGGGCCTGCACCTTCTCCAGACGGAACTCCGTCGTGCGCGGCGCGCTAAACCAGAGGGCGCGTGCTTCCAGTGCACCGCCCGCTACCGGAGACGGTTCAACGCTCACCGGGTGCCGTCCGGGTACTCGACGCGGCTGTCGAGGATTATGTCCCTACCGTAGGGAACAAAGGAGGTGCCGGTCAGGGTCAAGGAATCGTCCAGCTCACAGATGCCGAGGTCGCCCACGGCTTCGATGCCGGAGCCGAGGATCTTGGGCGCGATGCAGACGGCTAGACGGTCCACCAGCCGGTTACCAAGAAACGACGTGATGAGCCTGGCCCCTCCCTCCACCATGACCGAGCCGACACCATGACCATAAAGCTCTGCCAGCAGGGTGCTCAGGTCCACCCGGCCTTCGGTGTCTTCAGGCAGGCTCAGGACGGTTGCGCCCAGAGTACGTGCCCTGTCGCAGCGGTCGACGGGGGCGCGGCGTGTCACGGCAAGGACGGTGCCTTTGGCCGCCCCGTTCGCGAGCACCGCGGCGGCGAGCGGCGTGCGCAGAGCGCTGTCCACAACGACGCGCAGGGGGTCCTCTCCGGGGACGAGCCGGACCGTCAGGCGCGGGTCGTCCTTGCACGCTGTGCCGGCGCCGACCATGATCGCATCGTGCTCCGAGCGCAGGGCGTGGGTGAAGCGCAGCGACTCAGGCGAGCTGATCCAACGCGAGCTACCGCTCACGCTCGCCAGGCGTCCATCGAGCGTCTGGGCGTAGCTCACGGTAACGGTGGGACGGTCCATCTCTCTCCTCATAGCCTCCCCGCTCCGAAGGTTAGCACGGTTGGCCGGACACGGTGTGTGCGAATATCTGCGCCCCTGCACACCACGCCGGATGGATCGGAGCGAGAAACCGACTCGGCCGCCGAGCCAACGAACTGTATCCGGATCATAAGCGTACCAACGTATACGTACCAACTTATAGTATGGACGCTGCGTACTCTGCCGCCCCCATCCGGACCATCTGGGTCCGAAAATCACTCATTTGGAGGATGCGCGAGTCTCCTTATTACTCCCATACTGTTACCATAAGGCGTGAAAGTAGCAAGGACACATCGTGTTGGATGACGCGCCTCAAACTTCGTCTCTAGTCCCGGCTCGCGCACCCGCATCGGGGCATTCTGGGCAGATCGACACGCTCACGCGAGTGTGTGCCGACGCCCTGCTCTCCGCTTCCGGGCTGCACCGCAGCGTAGCCAAGCGTCCGCTGGAGTTGCTCTCCCGGATTCCGGCGCGGCGTCTGGCGCGCCAGGTCGCCACCTACGATCGTATAGTCGGGGAGGTGGGGCTGAGAGCGGGCGGCGCCTGGGCACTGGAGTGGATGGCACGCCGCGTGGAAGTCGAAGGTTGGAAGGGCGTGCCGCGGGAGGGTCCATTGCTACTCGCCGCCAACCATCCGGGTTTGGGTGACTCGCTCGCCCTGTTCTCCACTATTCCGAGAACGGACCTGCGCGTGGTAGCGGCGGAGCGGCCGTTCCTAGACGCGCTACCGAACACCTCGCGGCACCTGCTCACAGTGGCGGAGGCATCCCCGGGACGCTTTGGGCTCATCTGGGCCGCTACCCGGCACCTCAGAGACGGCGGAGCGGTCCTGACCTTTCCCGGTGGACGGATCGAACCAGACCCCGCTGTGCTACCCGGCGCGGTCGAGGCGCTCGAGCGCTGGTCGGCGAGCGTGGACCTCTTCGTGAGGCTCGTGCCGGGGCTTGCGGTCGTCCCGGTCATCGTAAGCGGCGTGCTCTCCCCCGCCGCTCTGCGCAACCCCCTGACCCTCCTGCGGCGCAAGAAGGAGG
>DATDKT010000241.1:0-2871 GCA_036519775.1 Rubrobacteraceae bacterium | reverse complement strand
GTGATCAAGCATAAGATAACGTTCCGGCTACCTCACCAACTCCCCCCGGACTATGAGGCGCTTGTCGAAGACCGGAGCTGGGAAACAGGTTTGGAACGTGACGACATCTTTGCCGGCGACGGGGTTCATAACCCAGATGTCCCGGGGGCGACGACGAAGCGGTCGTAGATGCGGTAGTTGTAGGTCTTCCCCGTGGCGTCGCGGAGGGCGATGAGATCCCCCAGCCTGAGCTCTTTGAGGTTGCGAAAGGGGTTTGGGGCGCGGCTCGTGTAGTAGTCTCCTGCGTGGCCAACGATGTACGTGTTCGAGCCGCGCTGGTTGGGGAAACCGGTGCCGGAGAGGTGCATGATCCCCTCCCGGTCCAGGTGGGCCTGCTCGGAGGAATCCCCGATTGTCACGTCCTCCATCCGCAGTCGCGGTATCGAGAGCAGCAACCTGGCGTTGTGCGGTATGGACGCCCTAGCTGGCGCGTTCTGGCGACCCTCGGGAGCTTCCCACGAAGAGGCTTTCTTTTTAGGAGGTTCTTGCTTAGAAGGTTCTTGCTTGGGGGAGTCTTGCTTGGGGCCTCTTTGCCCGGGGGCCTTTCGCGGCTGGCCTGGAAGCACGGAGACACTAGCCGCACCCGCTTCCGCTTGCGGGGCACGCTCGGCTTTCTTCTCGTTCTGTTCGGGCTTTGGGGCGGGAGCTGGCTTCTTCGGGGCAGGTCTCTTGATGGTGAGCTTGTTGAGCGAGAGCTTGTCGTAGACCGACTTTCTGGCTACCTTGTCCGCCCTGGATGACTTGGAGGCTTTCTCGGTCGCGGGAACGGCAGCCCTCTCGGGGAGAGCCTCGGCGGGCCCGGGCTCCGTTGTGGCGGCTTGTGTCGTAGGCAAGGCAGCTAACGTGACCAGTGCTACCAGCATGAGAGCCGCGAACAACCCCCGTACACACGCAAGCCTTTCAACGTGGGCCAAGTATAAGGACCTCGCACCCCACCCACCATATACCATATTGGATCGAATAGGTGTTGCGAGCCCTTCGTACGGTTAGAATACGTGTGTGGAGGTAATATCCCTGATCGAGGAGTTCAGCGCCCACCTCGCCGACGACCCGGATACCTCTCCCCGCACCGCTGAATTCTACGAGGCTGACCTCAAAGAGTTTGCCCGCTTTCTGGACGCAAAGGGAGTTACGCGGGTAGAGGACGTGAGCATAGGCTCGGTGATGGACTTCCGAAATCACCTGCTCGAGGGCGGGCGCAGGCGCTTCACCGTCTACCGCAAAGACGCGGCGGTACGCCGCTTCCTCGACTGGGTCCGTACCTCAACTGAGGCGGGGTTGGAGTTGGACCCGATAGAGCCTATGCACCAGCCTTTGGACCAGCAGATAACGTTCCTCGATGATGAAGAGGCCGAACGCCTCCTCTCCTTCCCCCAGAACGGGCTCGACTCCTTGCGCGACGCCGTCGTCATCCGGCTCATGCTCGACACCGGGGTTACGGTCAGCGAGATCCGGGCCCTCCTAAAGAGCGATCTCGACCTCGACGTCGCCCAGGTGCAGCTCGGCGGCCCCGGCTCCCACCTCGCCCCCCGCGCCCGCCGCCTCTCCGAAGCGGCGCTCGAAACCCTGCGCCGCTACCTAAATCTGCGCGAGGACGAAACCCCCGAGCTGATAACAGGCCGCGCCGCCCGTCCGGTCGCTACCTCCAAGTCCCTCCAGAACGCCCTCTGGAAGCGGTGCGACCAGGTCGGACTCCCCCACATCTCCCCGATGGTACTCCGCCACACCTTCGCCATCAGGCTCTTGAGGCGCGGCGCCACCCTGAACGAGCTCAAAGAAGCCCTGGGCGTGCGCGACACCACGAACATCGGAGTCTACAAGAAGTTCGTCTAGCCTAGGACGAGCCGGACCCGGCCGATCACCAGCACCGGCGTAGCGAACCCTTTAGTAACCACTGTAACCGAAGAGCGCCAACCGGAGTCTACGTTGGTGGAAAGGTTTGTGCCCTTCCGTCTTGTGGAACATATAATACGCGGCAAATTAAACGTATAAGAGATACGTGGTAACTAACACACATGGAACATATAATACGCGGTAAATTAAACGTATAAGAGATACGTGGTAATGAACACACATAGTGGCTGTTTTTGAGAATGGAGGGTCTGATAGGTGTCGGACACAGAGACGCAGAGCCAGACCGAATACGCGCAGGAACAGGATGAAGCGGGGTCGCAGCAGCAGCAGAACACCCGGTATGAGCAGAACCTAACGGAGCAGGAAATAGCGGACAACTTCCCGGTCCGAAAGAACGATCCCCGTACCTCGGTTCAGAAGACCGAGGAGTACCGATTCGCGAATAACATACCCGGCGATCAGACGGTCCCGGAGAAAGCATACGCAGACTACACGCTGGAGTACGACGACGACGACGCCGTCATGAACGGCAAGATCCCCGACGTGCTGCTGGACGTGCCGGTCATCAAGGTAGATGAGATCAACTTTGAGCTAAACGACCTGCGGGCGAAGGTTAACCTCTACGCGAAGGTGCTAGACCTGGTGGAGCTATCGGTCGGGGTCGACGCGTATCTCGGCAGGGTCAAGCTGGTGATACAGGGCGTGGAGGCGCAGGCGCTCCTCAAGGTGAGGCTCGACAACGTGACCGCCATCCTCGACCGAGTCCTTACCACCATAGATCGCAACCCCCAAATCATCGAGAAACTCGTCGAAGGCGTAAGCTCCGCGGTGGCGGACGTCGGCCAGGGCGCGGGCTCGGCCCTGGAGGACGTCGGCGAGGGTGCCGGTCAACTGGTGGGCGAGGGGCTCAACTCCGCGGTCGAAGACATAGGCGCGGGTGCGGGCTCCGCGGTGGAGGATATCGGCGAGGGTGCGGGC
>DATDKT010000240.1:0-5012 GCA_036519775.1 Rubrobacteraceae bacterium | reverse complement strand
GAGTCGTTGAAGAGCTTTATACCGGCCCGGAGTCGGTTCTCCGGCTCGGACATGCGCCGTCTGAGATCGTACTCGAGCTCCAGCTCCGCCCGCATCTCGTCGACGGCGGCTTTGCGCTCCGCGACCTCGACCTCGCGCTCTTCGAGGTCGCGCTCTAACCCCTCTATCCTCCTCAGCGCCTCTTCGAAGGCAGCCTCCTTGCGAGAGGCCGTCTCCCGGGCCTCCCGGCTCTGATCGGCCAACATCTCCTCGTTCTCTTCGAGCAAATCTTCGAGGTGTCGGATGTCGCTTTCGCGGCGTTCGAGCTCGCGCTCCAGCCGTGCTACCCGCCGGTCCTGCCCCTCGCGCCGACGCCGACGCTCTCGCTCCTCCTCTTCGAACCCGCGCACCCGCTCCTTGAGCCGACCCCGCTCCTCCTCGAGGTCCCGCACGCGCAACTCCCCTGCCTCCGCCCGTGCCCGCGCCTCATCGGTAGCAACCCTGGCGATCGCGAGCTCGTCGTGCAGCTCCTGTATGTACCGGTCCTTGGCCTCGACCCGTCTACGAAACTCGTTAGGGTCCGCAGCATCGGCGCCGGTCTCGTCCCTCCCGGCCTCCTCCGGGGGAGCATCTCCCGGAGGAATCTCTTTGGTGGAGCCTTCCGCCGTGGAGTCGTTATCTACGCTGTCCGCTCGTTCGCGCTCGCCCTGATCGTTCCATCCCAGACGAACTCGCCCCCCTGCCTCGCGCCGCTCTGGATGCTCCACGTCGTCCTACTCCCCGTCCGCGGACTTTGCTTTGGTCCCGTCTCCGGTCTCGCTCTGGGGCTTCGCGTCGTCTCCCGTTTCGGTTTTCCGAGCGGCCCGGCGTTCCGCCCGGCGCTTCTCTCGCTCCTCCGGCGAGAGCTTCTTGCGCTCTCCGTCCCCGGCCTCTGTGTCACCCTCTGCTCCGTTGCCCTCTTTGCCAGCAGCCTTCTTCCCCTTCGGCTTCTCCTCCTCGCCACCGCTCTCTTCCTCCTCGGCGGGTTTGGGGAGGCCGGTGATCTCGGAGACCTTGGCCAGCACCTCCGCGGCCTCCGGTCGCTCCCCCACCCAGGCGTGGACGATCTTGTGATCGGTATCGACGATAAAGGTCGCCGGGCGAGCGTGCTCCCCGTGCTCCCTATCCTTCTCCAAAAGGCCGTACTCGCGGGTAGCCACACCCGCGTAGTCGTAGAGAATATAGGACTTTATGGCAGTCTCGCGGACAAAATCGCGCGCCTCTTGGGGCTCGGACCTCCCGATGCCGATGATGGAGGCCGCGGCCAGGTTGATCTCATCCTCCTTCGACGCCAGGTCCTTGAAGTACGCCACATCCTCCTCAGACCAACTACCGCTATAGAAGACTACGACCACCGGCCCGCGGGCGGTCCTCATGCTCAACTGGAGCTGTCCTCCCTGGGCCGAAGGCAGCTGAAACTTAGGGGCCTCGGTCCCGACCTCCGGTATCGGCAAAGTCTTAGTACGCGCCACGAGCATCCACCTATATTCACCGTATCACATCCAGCCCATCAATACCCATGAATATTACAGCTTCGCCGCCGCTTTGACCCGTCCGAGCACCGACCGCTGATACCCTCTGTCCGCATGAACCTCCTCAAGGTTCGAAAGTACAAGACAACCTGAGCTGCGCTTCCGCACCCTGTTAACCTAGAGTGCTACCCAGCAGTTAGAGTCGGTGAGAGTTTAAAGAAGAGAAGCGCGGCGCAGGCAGCCTCGCCTAGTTTCTAATCCGCCTACCAGGAGGCCTCATGGTATTAACAGTCGACTTCGGTAGAGCGCTGACTTCACACGGCAGAGGTCGCTGGTTCGATCCCAGCATCGCCCACTTTAGAAGAGCGGCTGCCGCTAAGGGAAGAACCCCGGAGTGTAGCTGGGACTTTTGTGGGGCAACCGTGCAGCGTCGTCGCTAGCCATGATTGGGCACGGTGGCGTCTGGTGCGGGGCGGAGCTATGCTTCCCCCGTAAAATCGAGGGATAGGCGGGGCATGACACCACGCATAAGGTTCCTGGCAGTAATTCTTCTGCTGGCGTTCTCACTCGCGAGCTGTAGCGAGGATAACTCTACCCAGCAGGGCTCTCAGAAAGAAGAGCCCGCTACGACGACGAGCGCTGAGCTCTCGTCCTGTGTGGGAGATGCGGAGGTGCAGGTTCCTGGGGCCGAGTTCCAAGAGGCGGCGTGCCTGGAAGACCTCACCACGAAGGGTACGCAAGAGACCGGGCACACCAACCCCAAGGACTGGGCAGGGCTGAACGCCAAGGAGACCGACAACCCCAACGGGGTATCCGGATTCCAGATAGACGGCTACTTTCCGGACGACTCCCGCACCAACACCAACAACGAGTATGATCACGACTCGCAGTTCGTGCTCCGTTTGCCTGATGAGTGGAACGGCAAGCTCGTGATCACCGGAGCCTCTGGCAACCGGCCTCAGTATGGCAACGATTTCATCATAAGCGACTGGCTACTCGACCGGGGCTACGCCTTCGCTTCGACAGATAAAGGCAACGCGGGCGAGGAGTTCTACGAAACCGGGGAGAACTTAGGGGACTCTATAGCCGAGTGGAACTACCGGGTCGAGGAGCTCACGAGAGCGTCGAAGACTGGGGTCGAGCGGTATTATGGTCAGGGACCTCAAGTCACTTACATAACGGGCATCTCCAACGGTGGTTACTTGGTTCGCTACGCACTGGAGAACACGCCAGAGCTCTACGACGGCGCTGTGGATTGGGAGGGCAACCTCTTCCGAGCGGAGGGGCCGAACCTCCTCACGTACCTCCCGCCAGCGGTCACGAACTACCCCGATTATGCAGACACTGGCGATGAGGAAGCGTTCAGGGCGATCACTGAGGCAGGTTTCCCGGCGGAGTCAGAGTTCCTGTGGGAGAAGTATTTCGATACTTACTGGACGTTGTCGCTGGAGGGCTACCGGGAGGAGTTCGATCCGGGCTACGAGGAAGCCGAGGAGGAGTACGACTACTTCGCCCGACCGCAGGAGGTAAGAGAGGCGGTTGCTCGGGTGCAGAATACCGGCGAAATCGGCAAGCCCATGATCACACTGCATGGAACACTCGACGCACTCCTGCCTATAGGAGAGAGCTCTGACATCTACCGAGACCTTGTGGAGGCGGCTGGCCGGTCGAATCTCCACAGCTACTTCGTAATCGAGGACGGCAACCACGTCGACGGCTTCTACGACGACTATCCCGACAGGCTGCGCCCCATCCTGCCCTGCTACCGGGCGGCATTTGAGGCGCTGGAGAAGGCGGTAGAGGGTGATAAGCCACTGCCGCCTGGGGGCTTCTTGCCGGAACCGGAGGAAGGCGACGTCGTTAATCAGTGCTCTCTAGAGGAGGCCACATAGGGGAAGGGCCGTACGCATCCCCTCAGAAGATCCGGCTCTTCTCTTTGCCGCGTAACGGCGTCATCAGTTCTTCTCGTTCGGGGGTGTTAGGTGAATGAGGGTTGGGCGATCCGCCCCTTCTGGCTTCGTCTACTAGCGAAACTCGACCTCCTGCCTCACATAGCTCTCGCGCATGATGGTACACCAGCAGTACACGAATGCAGATCTAAGGGGTACCGGATGCTACATCCCCTGGTCACACCCGTCCCACAGGAATATGAAGTCAACGGCTCTTTTTGTAGCATGGAACCATGCGGCTGTTTGTGGACATTACCCGTGCCGCCGGAACCGATCACTTCCTAGCGGCCATACCCAGCCGCTACGCAGCGCCGGTCTCTTGCTTGATCGCCGTCAGTGGCGCGGCGATGCTTTCGAGGCTCCTCCGCTCAGCCCTCACGCCGATTATCAACTCCACCAGCGCCGCCACGATCATGAGGCCCGCGGCGACAAGGTAGCCGATAAGGAGGGTCCCGCGGTCACCTGTGCCGATCAGCTGCCCAAAGATTATGGGTCCCGTAATCCCCCCTAAAGCGGTGCCTATGGCGTAGAAGAGCGCTATGGCCATCGCCCTGATCTCCATCGGAAAGACCTCGCTTACCGTCAGGTAGGCGCCGCTGGCGGCCGCCGAGGCGAAGAAGAACAGTACCGCCCACAAAGTCGTCTGGGTGGCGGGGCCGATAACATCTTGTACGAACAGGTAGCCGCTGAGGGCCATAAGCGCCCCGGCCACGAAGTAGCAGCCGGCGATCATGGGCCTCCGGCCCACCCGGTCGAAGAGGCGCCCGAGCAGGAGTGGGCCCAGCAGATTGCCTACGGCAAACACTGCCAGATAGTAAGGGATGCTGCCCCCGGGCACACCGAAGAAGTCAGCCAGCACCAGGCCCGCAGTGAAGAAGATGGCGTTGTAGAGGAAGGCTTGAGAGACCATGAGCACAAGCCCCAACACGGTGCGAACCGGATACATCTGAAACATCGCCCGGGCGATCAGCCCGAACCCTATGGCCTCTCGCTGCTCGATGGTTATGGTCTCATCTTCGGCCACCGGCGGGAGCGCCTCGCGCCCGGTATAGCGCCGCACGTCGTCCTCAACCTCCCCGACCACCCGTTCTGCCTCCTCAGCCCTACCGTGGGTCATGAGCCAGCGTGGGCTCTCCGGTACGTAGCGGCGGACCAAGAGTATGCCTAAGGCTAGCACCGCACCGAGGGCGAACGCGATCCTCCAGCCGTAGAATTGGTCGACCAGGTTCGGGTTTAAGAGCACGACGCTCAGCAAGCTCGCCACTATCGCCCCGGCCCAGTAGGTGCCGCTAACGAAGAGAGCCATCTGACCGCGCAGACGCGCAGGTATCAGCTCGTCGATCGCAGAGTAGATCGCCGCGTACTCCCCGCCGATCCCCGTTCCCGTCAGGAACCTGAACACGGCATAGCTTGCGAAGTTCCACGAGAAGCCCGTCAAGACCGTGAAGAGTAGATAAACGGCAAGCGTGATAAGGAAGAGCTTCTTCCTGCCGAACCGGTCGGTCAGGTAGGAGAAGAACAAAGCTCCCGTGCAGGCCCCAGCGATGTAGATGCCCGCTGCGTACCCGACCTG
>DATDKT010000239.1:0-14580 GCA_036519775.1 Rubrobacteraceae bacterium | reverse complement strand
TACCTTCGCATCTCGGTGACGGACAGGTGCAACTTCCGCTGCCAGTACTGTATGCCCGAGAACATCGAGTTCAAGGATAAGAGCCACATCCTGACCCTGGAGGAGATGCTCACCTTCGCCGAGGCCTGCCGGCAGCTCGGTGTCACAAAGGTCCGCGTGACCGGCGGCGAGCCGCTGGTTCGCAGGGGCGTCGTGAAGTTCGTCGGATGGCTCAAAGATCTCGGCTTCGAGGACGTAACCATGACCACGAACGGGTTTCTCCTGGAGGAGAACCTCGACGGGCTCGTCGAGGCGGGGCTGGACAGGATCAACATTTCCCTGGACACGCTCCAGCCCGAGAAGTTCGCCTTCATAACGCGCCGCAACCACTTCCAGAAGGTGTGGGGCGCGATCATTGCGGCTTTGGAGACCCCCCTCTCCCCCGTCAAGATCAACGCCGTCGCCATGCGCGGAGTGAACGACGATGAGATAGCAGATATGGCAAAGCTCACGCTCGAATACCCGATGCACGTCCGCTTTATCGAGCTTATGCCCCTGAACGGCGACACCGACGGCTCGCGCTTCCGCTCCTTGTTCATCTCGGGGAAAGAAATCCTGGAGAGGGCTCAAGAAGGGCTCGGGGACCTCACGGAGATAGAGCCCGATGACCCGGCAGCACCCGCCGACGAGTTCAAGTTCGAGGGAGCGCCGGGCACCTTCGGCGTCATAACGCCCGTCTCCGAGCCCTTCTGCGCACGGTGCTCGCGGCTCCGCCTCACAGCAGACGGCAAGATCCACCCTTGCCTCCTCACCGACCTCGACGTGCCCGTGAAGGACGCTATTCGCTCGCCCGATCCCATACCCGCGATACACGAGGTTCTCTGGCACACCGCTCGCGTTAAACCACCCGCCGGTCTCACACTCCCCGAAGAGGCGCGCAACCGCACGATGAGCCAGATAGGTGGTTGACGGCCAAAGGCTGTTAAGCAGCAGTTAGCTTTCAGCCATTAGCTGTCAGCTTTTTGACGGACTATCGAAGCGCTCATCCTACAAAGCTCCGCCGACCGGGCCGATACGAGAGTCGCACTAGCCTGTGCCGTAGGTAAAGTAGCTAACTGCTAAAAGTTGGTGACTAAATTCAATCCGGCTCTATGGTGGCGACAAGGCCCTCGGCTTTGAGGCCCTCCTGGTAGAGTTCGGCGAGTTCCTTGTGGCACTTGGTGGCGACCGCTTTGCCTTTGGTATGAGCCTCTAGCATGATGGAGACCGCCCGTTTGAGGTTCATCCGCGGTATGACCTTGCGGAGCGCTTTCACGACGTGGTCCATCGGGGTGTAGTCGTCGTTGTGCAGGATGACCTTGTAGGGCGGCTCCGTGCTCATGCGGCGTTCGGTCTTCTCTTTCGGGACCGTCTCAGCCGAAGAAACCGCGAGACAGCCTCCAGATACGTTGTGTATTGCCGTTGCTTTCCCTACCATCGTCGCCTTCCGGTCGCTACACGCTTCGAGGCCAAAAAGATATCTTGCCGGCGACCAGTATGCAACCTGCGGCCCCGGCGGCCTTACCGAATGAACGGCAGCGCCTTCTCAAGGAGCTCCTCGAGCGTTCGGTGGTTGCGGCCCGCTATCTCTTTGGCGCGTTCGATAGGCGGGTAGTCCTCCGGGTCGTCGCGCACGAGGCGCGGCAACTCCACGGGGCTATCCTTCCCCCACTTCTCGATCCAGTCCTCGGGCATCTTGTCGGGCAGCTCCTGGTGGGAGAGGGTGGCCCAGAGGGCTGTCCAGGCTCGGGGGACGACGCGCCAGATGTCGTAGCCGCCGCCACCGACGGCTACCCAGCGCCCCTCGCAGAGCTCGTGGGCGAGCGCGTGTACGCGTCGGGGCACGTGCTCGTAGACACGGGTCGTCACCGAGAGGTGCGCCAGAGGGTCGAGGTCGTGGGCGTCGCAGCCGTTTTGGGAGAGGATAAGGTCCGGCCCAAAGGCCCGCAAAACCTCGGGCACGACCGCCTCAAAGCACTCGACAAAGGAGTCGTCCTGGGTGAATGGCTCCAGGGGCAGGTTGACGGAGTACCCATGCCCCTCCTTCCCTCCCAGCTCCTTTATACCCCCGGTGCCCGGAAAGAGGTAGCGCCCCGACTCGTGCGTCGAGAGCGTCAGGACGTCCGGGTCATCGTAGAACATCCACTGCACCCCATCGCCGTGGTGGACGTCGGTATCTACGTAAGCGATCTTGATACCAGGGTGCTCCCCTTTGAGGCGCGCGATAGCGACCGCGGCGTCGTTGTAGATGCAGAAGCCACTCGCCTTCCATTTCAGGGCGTGGTGGAGGCCGCCGGAGATGCACAGAGCGTGCTCCGCCTCCCCGTTCATGACGAGCCTCGCGGCCCTGAGTACCCCGCCTACCACGTGCGCGCACGCCCGGTGAACGTCGGGGAAGATCGGGTTGTCCTGCGTGCCGAGCCCGTACTGCTCGAGCTCCTCGAATTTCCCCTCGCCCCGGCTGGCCTCCTCCACGCGGCGCACGTAGCTCGAGTAGTGCACGGTCGTCAGGTCCTCCTCCGTCGCCGGCTCGGACGCGACGAACGGGTACCCCTTCAGTAGCCCTAACGACTCGCACAGCTCGATGGTCATCCGGAGCCTCACGGGGTTGAACGGATGGTCCTCGCCGAACCCGTATTCCTCCAGCGCCTCGTCGTGGACGAAGGCCGCTCTACCGCTCATGCTCGCCCGCGTTACTCGCGCCCGGCGGCCAGCGGACCGCGTACCCCGCCGCCTCGAGGCCCTCGACGGCCCTCCTGGGGTCTATAGTGTCGATCCTGAAGACCGCGACGCGCTCTCCGGCCTCGTCCTCGCCCTTCGAGGAGGCGAGGACGCTCACGATATTCACCCCCGCGTTTTGGAGGATGCCCGCGACCCCGGCGAACGCGCCGGGGCGTCGCGAGAGGGCGACCTCGACGCGGCTCCCCGGCGCGTGGGCGCCTACGAGTCGCACGAACGCCCTCATGACGTCCGAGGAGGTTACGATGCCCACGAGGTCATCGTCATCCACGACCGGCAGGCAGCCGATCTTACTCTCGTACATCTCTATCGCCGCCTCTTCTATGGGGTCCTCAGGCCGGACCGTCGCCACCTCCTTCGCCATCTCGTCGGCGACCCGGATGCGCTCGAGGGCCTCCGCGCGATCTGGGTCGCCGAGGGCGGGCGTCGCCGAGCGCAGGTCGCGGTCGGAGATCATGCCCACGAGCCGCCCCCCTTCGAGGACGGGGAGGTGACGGATCCCTTTCTCCCGGCACAGCGCCAACGCCTCCGCCGCCGTCGTCTCCGACCCTACCGTCACGACCTCTCGCGTCATCGAATCCCGAACCAGCAGCATCTCTCCCTCTCCCGAGCGCCGCTCAGGGCGCCTCCTAGCTGAGCATCTCCACCCACCTCTAAAATCAGTATACGTAAGGGTCAACGCCTCGCGTCCGGATGTCGCCGAAGCACACCCACTACGGACGAGGCTGGTATAAAGGCTCCATGCCCGAGTACCTCAGCCAACTCCTCGCCGACGCGGCAACGGCGCTCGTGCGGGAGAGCTTCAGCGGCGTCGGCGCAGAGTGGTGGTGGGAGCGGCGCCTTGGGGGTGGCATCGTCGTCTGCCAGGAGCTGAACCCGGCGGAGATGGTCCGCGAGGTCTCTTCGAGGACCGGACGTGAGACGGAAGAGGTTCGTAGCGTGGTGGAAGGAGAGCTCGGCCTCGAGGAAGGGGAGCCCGTCGTCCTGACCTTCGAGATCCCCGGCGACACCACCACCCCCCAGGTTTCGAAGATGCTCGTCGAACGCTCCGCGACACCTGAAGGCCTCGCCGAGAACCTCTACCGCGAAGTGGAGGAAGCCGTGCTCGACAGAGGCGATTAGCGCCTAGTAGCGCGGCACCGAACCTTCTACCATCGAGTACGCGTCGAGACCGCCTTCGAGGTTGTAAGCGGCCTCTAAGCCGTAACGGTCTAGAGCCTGCGTCACGAAGGCGCTCCGGGCGCCGTGGTGGCAAATGACGACCGTTTCGGTCGCGGGATCGAGCTCGGGGAGGCGGTCGAGGACCTCGTTCATCGGCACGAGTCTGGACCCTTCTATCCTGGCGAGGGCGAACTCCCACGGCTCCCGGACGTCGAGCAGGACCGGCTCCTCGCCCCGATCCAGCTTTCCTTTAAGCTCGCCCGGCGTGATGCTCTTGTAGCCCGGCTCTTGCAAGGGCGCTCTAACGCTCGTGGTCGTAATCTACGACGAGACGACCCGAGGTGAGGGCATCGAGCTTCTCGACGACGGCCTGGTGGTCGGGGTGCTCGAGGTAAGCCCGCAGGTCGTCCGCCGTCCGGAAGCGCACGAAGAGACCGTGGGTGTAGCCTTTGGCCCGTCCGCTGAAATCCTCGCCGACGGAGAGGTCCATGACATTCGGGATGCTCTCCCTCAAGCCCCGGAGGCTCGAAAGGAGATCCTCGACATCCTCCGCCGACGCTTCTTCCTTCACCGCCAAAAGCACCAGATGGTCTACCAAGCCCTTCTCCCCAGGTTTAAGGCGCGCGACGAGCGCGACCGCCGACTAGAGCTTGAAAGTCTAGCAGATCCCCACCAAAGATCTGGAAGCCTAACGCTCCCAGCGGAACTTGCGCTCGGACTCGTCGATCTTGTAGTCGTTTATGCTCGCGTCGCGGCGGCGCATGTACCCCTCGTCGTCGAACTCCCAGTGCTCGTTGCCGTGGCTGCGCCACCACTGGCCGTCCTTGTCATGCGACTCGTACTCGAAGCGCACCGAGATACGGTTGCCCTGGTAGCACCACAGCTCCTTCATCAGCCGGTAGTCGAGCTCGCGCTCCCACTTGCGCCTCAAGAAAGCGACTATCTCCTCGCGGCCCTCGAAGAACTCGTCGCGGTTGCGCCACACGGAGTCCTCGGTGTACGCCTGCGCAACCTTCTCCGGGTCGCGAGTGTTCCAGCCATCCTCCGCGGCCTTGACCTTCTGGCGGGCGGTCTCTTCGTCGAACGGGGGGACGGGTGGTCTCGTCATGAGTCTGTTCTCCTCTCGATCCTCGTTTGCGTGGCCAATGTACAAACCTTCGCCTCTCGGATCAAACCCTCGCGTTCTAATAGGCGGTACAATTTGCTTCGTGAAGGGCGCAGCCCTCATAGTGAATGCGCGTTCGCGCACCGGGGAGAAGGCCTTCGACAGGGCCTCGAAACTCCTCTCATCCCTCGGGGTGGAGGTTGGGGCGAGCTACGCCCTCCACGACCCGGCCCGCCTCCCAGAGACGGTCAAGGAGGCCGTGAGCGGCGGGCACGACCCGATCATCCTGGGCGGCGGGGACGGCTCGGTCTCCTCGACGGTGGACTTCCTGGCGCACCACCACTCGACCTTGGCCCTGCTGCCCCTAGGTACCGCGAACGACTTCGCTCGGACGTTGGAGATTCCCGAGGATCTACAGGCAGCCTGCGAGACCATAGCCCGCGGCAAGGTCGTAGACGTGGACCTGGGGCTCGCGGGGAACAACTTCTACGTTAACGTGGCCTCGGTCGGCATGGCGGCGGAGGTAACGCGTCAACTCTCGCCCCAGCTCAAGAAGAGCATAGGTCCTCTGGCCTATCCGGTAGCGGCCTTGAAGGCCTTCTTCAAACACGAGCCCTTCGCCGCCCGGCTCTCTTTCCCCGACGGGGAGCACAAACCGGTGGATTACGGGCGCCTGTTGCAGGTCGCCGTCGGCAACGGACGGTTCTACGGCGGGGGGATGGTGGTCGCCCCGGAGGCCGGGATGGACGACAAATCTCTGGACGTCTACGCTATAAAGCTCGGGCGCAGACGCGACTTGATGGGCGTTGCCCGGTACATAAAGAGCGGCGACTTCGTAAAGAACGAGAGCGTGGATCACTTCCGCACCAGCCGCATCCTCGTGGAGACAGAGCCCGACCTCCAGGTGAACGTGGACGGTGAGCTCGTCGCCAGGACCCCACAGGAGTTCTCGATTGCCGAAAACGCGCTGCGCGTGATCGTACCCGAAACCTCCACCGTCGCTCAAATGGATAGATAGCTTTCAGCTTTTCGCGAATCGAGTTTTCCGATGCCGGAGTTTGGTCTTTAGCCGAGCCCGGTAGTCAACTCTCGGCGTTCGGTTTTTTAAAAAGAAACTTGCCAAACAGAGGCTCAGGCACTGGAACCACCAGATAGATTTGTTAAGATTGTCAAAGGAGTTGAAGGTTGGCTAGCTTCGTACGATAATAGCGTCGGCAAGCCTTCGATGGTCCTGGAGGTGTGGGTCAGGCAAGCCGGCACTACTGGAGGGGCGGATATCGTGAAAGAATTTTACAAGAGAAAGGGCCGATCCCACGACCTCCAGTCGCGTGGTCGCAGTACAGAGGCCACCAAAAGCGGCACTGCGTACTACACCACCCGCAAGCGCATGCGCAGGCGCATGCTAGTGGGCGCGGTGCTAATCCTGTCCGTCCTGCTGCTCGTCGTACTGGTAGCCGACTACCTGATAAACGAAGGCAATCCCCTCCAAACGGGTAGCACCGGCGAACCGGAGGAGAGCGTAGAGACGGACTCCGCCACCGGTGTCCAGAAGGAGGCGGCCGTCGAGAAAGAGACGCCCGCCGACGCTTCGACGGCCACGGTCCTTCTCGGCGAGTTCTTCACCGACTACGCCTGGGACCCGGACCCGGGCCGGCAATCCAATCTGAAGACCGCTGCGGGAGCCATCGACAACACCGTGCTGAAACCGGGAGAGGAGTTCTCGGCACTCGCCAAGCTGTCGCCGTTGGATTACGAGCACGCAAAGGTCTTCGCCAACGGTGGCGTGGACTACGAGATAGGTGGAGGACTCTGCCAGGTCTCCTCGACCCTGTTCATGGCGGCCAACTACGCCGGCCTCGACATCGTCGAGCGCAACCCTCACTACGCCGAGCTGCCCTACATCCGGCCCGGCTTCGACGCCACCGTGTGGTTCGGGGAGAACGGGTGGGGCGCCCTGGACATGAGGTTCAAGAACAGCACGGACGGGAACATCCTGGTCCGCGAGTTCGTCAACGAGGACGGCTTCCTCGTCGCCCAGATCTGGGGAGAGGAGTCCCCGGACAAGACGGTGAGCATGGACTCGGAGAGGGTGGAGGAGAACATTAACAGGGGTCTCAAGTGGGCCACCTACAAAAAGGTAATAGATAAGAACGGTAGGGTCGTCGAAGACGACATCCTCTACGAGACCACCTACAGCTACAACCCACCCGTTCCTGAGGAGTTCAAGCACGAGACCAACGAACCGCGCGGTGCTGGATGGTTGGATCTGAATAACACCACGAACTGGAATGACAAGGACGACTGAGGGCGGCGAAGCCACGCTGGCGGACGGGAAAGCCTCCTCCCGTCCGCCACTAGTTATCGACAAGGCCCTGACCCCCGAGCAAAAGGTCCCGCCGCTGGTACCCGCTTAGCATTCACCGCTTCCCTGGCACGGCCAGCCTCACAAACGACCTACTGTTCGGTAATAACGAACAAAGCGGTTGTCCGGGGTTCTACAAAGCCTTATATTCAAAAGACGGAGTTAGGGTAGTTATGGGGTGAGTTGATGGATGCTGCGGACGATTGAAAAAGCGACGCAGGTGCTGGATCTGTTCTCGCTAGAGCGACCCGAGTGGGGGGTGAGCGAAGCGGCGAGGACTTTGAAGCTCCCGAAATCGACCACCAGCGAGCTAATGTCCAGCCTGGCGAATCAGAGGCTACTGAGTCGTACCGCCAAGGGACGGTACCGGCTAGGGTGGCGGCTGTTCGAGTTGAGCCAGACCCTCCTGGACACCACCGAGTTCCGCATCGAGGCCCGAAGGGTAATGGAGCAGTTGGTGAAGACCCGGGGAGAAACGGTGCATCTGGCGGTGCTGGACGGCGTGCAGGCGGTGTACGTCGAGAAGCTGCAACCAACCCCAGCGGTGAAGATCAAGATCTCACGGGCCGGCGCCCGGCTGTTCGCGCACTGCAGCGGCGTCGGCAAGGTCTTGCTGGCCCACTGCGAGTGGGAGTACGTCGCAGAGTTACTCGAAGACCAGGGGCTACCGGCCCTGACGAGCAATACCATCACGGAGCTCGACGCTCTTGCCGACGAGCTCGAGCGGGTGCGGGAGCGGGGGTGCGCCTACGACGACGAGGAGACCCTGGTCGGGCTGTGCTGCGTGGCCGCTCCCATCTACGGCTCTAAAGGCAATGCGGTCGCGTCCGTCAGCCTCTCGGTTCCGGCCTACCGGTTCCACTCGAAAAAGGACGAGTACACCGCGGCCATCCTCGAAGCGGCCCGGCATATCTCTGAGAGCGCGGGCGCCAAGTTGCAGGAATACCCCAGCTACGAGATGGAGGTGCAGGGTACGTGAGCGAAGACAGCAAGACCGATGGCCAGGCGAAGGTCGCCATCGTAGGGTCGGGCAACATCGGCACCGACCTGATGTACAAGATCCTCAAAGAGCCCGGACACATGGAACTCGCGATGGTGACCGGGATAGAGCCCGAGTCGGAGGGCCTGAAGCGGGCCCGAGACGAGGGTATCGAGACCAGCCACGAAGGGATACAAGGGGTCTTGGACGACCCCGAGATAAAGATAGTCTTCGACGCGACCAGCGCCAAGGCTCACGTCAAGCACGCGGAGATGTTAAAAGAAGCGGGCAAGATCGCCGTGGATCTAACGCCCGCGGCCCAAGGCCCCTACGTGGTCCCCACGGCCAACCTGACGGAACACCTCGACGAGAGGAACGTCAACCTCATGACTTGCGGGGCCCAGGCTACCGTGCCGATGGCGTACGCGGTCTCCAGGGTAACCTCAGTGCGCTACGCCGAGATGGTCAGCACCGTAGCGAGCGCCTCCGCGGGTCCCGGCACCCGGCAGAACATAGACGAGTTCACCTTCACAACCGCCCGGGGTCTGGAGGAGATCGGGGGGGCGCAAGATGGGAAGGCGATCATCATCCTCAATCCCGCCGACCCACCGCTGATCATGCGCAACACCGTCTACGTCGTGCCGGACGCGGAGCGCGACGAGGTAGACGAAGACGCGATCACGGAGTCGGTGAACGAGGTCGTGAGCGAGGTACAGAAGGCCGTGCCCGGCTACCAGCTCACGAACGGCCCGACGTTCGACGAACGAGACACGCCCTGGGGCGAGAAGCCGGTGGTGATGATGTTCTTGGAGGTAGAGGGCGCCGGCGATTTCCTGCCAAAGTACTCGGGTAACCTGGACATCATGACCTCATCGGCCAGAAGGGTGGGCGAAGCGTTCGCCCGGCACCTCCTCGGGGTAGAAGAGGTGGTGGCATGACGGAAGCGAAGCAGACAGTGCGTATCACCGATACCTCTCTGCGCGACGGCTCCCACGCGATGAGCCACCAGTTCACCGCAGAGCAGGTACGGGAAGTGTCGAGCGCCCTGGACAAGGCAGGGGTGCAGGTGGTCGAGGTGACGCACGGAGACGGGCTCGCAGGCTCCTCCATTCAGTACGGCTTCTCCAGAGAATCGGAGATGGACCTGATCTCGGAGGCCGTAGACGTGTGCGAGCAGGCAAAGATCGCGGCGCTCCTCCTCCCCGGCGTCGGCACCGTTCCTCAACTCAAGGAAGCGGTCGAGCGCGGGGTGACGGTCCTGCGCGTCGCCACCCACTGCACCGAGGCCGATATCTCCCAGGAGCACTTCGAGATGGCCAAGGAGATGGACCTGGAGACGGTCGGCTTCCTGATGATGGCTCACATGAGGGGGCCGGAGGTCCTCGTGGAGCAGGCCAGGCTCATGGAGTCCTACGGCGCAGACTGCGTGTACATCGTGGATTCTGCCGGCGCCTTGCTGCCCAGGGGCGCGGCGGAGAGAGTCGAGGCCCTCAAGCAGAACCTGGATTGCCAGGTAGGGTTCCACGCCCACAACAACCTCGGCGTAGGAATCGGCAACAGCCTCGCGGCTCTAGAGGCCGGTGCCGACCAACTCGACGGGTCCTTGCGGGGTCTGGGTGCCGGGGCGGGCAACGCTCCGACCGAGCTTCTGGCCGCGGTTTTGGACAAGATGGAGGTCGAGACGGGCCTGGACGCCTTCAAGCTTATGGACGCCGCCGAGTACACGATAGCGCCGATGATGCCCTTCCAGCCGATGCCCGACCGTGACTCGATCATGATCGGCTACGCAGGCGTCTACTCTACCTTCCTCCTGCACGCCAAGCGCGCGGCGGAGAGATACGAAGTGGACGTCCGCGACGTGCTGGTGGAGCTGGGAGAGAGGGAGGCCGTCGCGGGTCAGGAGGACTGGGTAATAGACGTGGCGCTCGACGTGGCCAAGGAGAAGGAAGGCGCGGCCTCGTAACAGAGACCATGCTGCGTCCGTCGGGCCAAAGATCAAGGAGAGATAAGTGACCGAAACCGTAGACACCAACGTCAAGACCGGCTCCTACGAGACTTACCTCAACCGCGCGGGGGAAGGTAACGATGAGGCCGTCCTCTTCCTGCAAGGCTCCGGACCCGGCGCCACTGCGTGGTCCAACTGGCAGTTTGCTCTGCCCGCTCTCGGTGAGCGGTTCGACTGCCTGGCGCCGGACCTCATCGGCTACGGCAAGAGCGATCACCCCGACGATCCGCCGCAGGGAGCTGAGGCCTGGCTCGACATCTGGGTGAACCAGCAGATCGAGCTGCTCGACAACCTCGGTCTGGAGAAGGCCCACTTGGTCGGCAACTCGATGGGTGGGGCTCTCTCCCTTCATCTGCTCCACCGCCACCCCGACCGCGTGGATCGCCTCGCTCTCATGGGGACCATGGGGACCCCACACCAGATCACCCCCTGGCTGGACCAGCTCTGGGGCTTCTACGACGACCCTTCGGAAGAGCGAATGGCCGAGGTAATAAGCCGGTTCGTATACAACCCCGACGCGGTGGGTGGCGACCTGGAGAGCATCGCCGAGCAGCGCTACCCGGCGGCGATGGATGAGAACGTGGCGAGCAGCTTCGCGTCCATGTTCCCCGAGCCCCGCCAAAAGCACGTGGACGACCTCACGCTGCCCGACCTGGCGTTCCAGCGCATGGACCGCCCGGTGCTCCTGGTGCACGGCCGAGACGACGGGATCATTCCGCTGGAGACCAGCCTGTACCTTCTGGAGCGTCTGCCGAACGTACAGATGCACGTCTTCGGGCAGTGCCGACACTGGATCATGATCGAGTACGCCGCCGCCTTTAACGAGCTACTCTCCGACTTTCTAAAAGGCGACGGACAGTAGAGGGCGCCCCGACAATGGACGTGGAAGCCCTCGCCCGCCGGTTAGACGAAGCCTGGGAGAACCGTAAGCCCATCGCGCCTCTCAGCGAGAGCGAAGGATTGGAGGACGTAGAGCGGGCCTACGAGATCCAGAGCAAGTGGAGCGAGCTCCGTCAGGGTCGGGGGGAGAGGATCATCGGGCGCAAGATAGGTCTGACCAGCTTCGCCATGCAAGAGCAACTAGGCATTAGCGAGCCCGACTACGGTAGCCTCTGGTCCTCCCGCTACTTCCCCGCAGAGGACGGCCGGGTAGAGATGCCGTTCGAACCCTTTCTACAGCCCTTCCTGGAGGGGGAGCTCGCCTTCCTCATAGGTAGACCCCTCTCCGGACCCGGCGTAACCCTGCAAGAGGCCTTGGCGGCGACCGACGCCCTGGCCGTAGCGGTCGAGGTGGTGGACAGCCGCATCGAGGACTGGAACATCAAGCTGCCAGACACCATCGCCGATAACGCCTCCTACGGCGGGTTCACCGTAGGTCCCTGGAACCAGGCCTTGAGGGAGACCGACCTGCGCACGGTCGGGATGCTGATCAACAAAAACGACTCCCAGGTTGCCGAAGGCTTGGGAGCCGCATCTTTAGGCCACCCTGCCCAGGCCGTGGCCTGGCTCGCCAACAAGCTGGCCTCGTTCGGTACTAGTTTGGAACCGGGGGACATAGTGCTCTCCGGCTCTTTGGGTGGGGCGGTCCCGGTAGAGCGTGGCGACGTTTTCGTGCTCGAGGCCCACGAGCAACCCCCGCTCACGGTGTCCTTTACCTGACCGTCGCCGCTACTCATCCCCTTTCATACCTCCCTAGCCCGTCGCTTCGATCTCGGAGGATTGCTCGGCCGAGGCCGCCCTCGACTCCCTAACGAACAGCAGCAACACGATGCTCGCCAGGATGATGCCCGCATCTACCATCACCGCCGTATTCCAACTCCCCGTCGTGTCTCGCAGCACGCCGCTGATGGCCGGAGAGAGGACGGCCCCGATCTCGCCGATCAGGTTCCACATGCCGAACGCCGCGCCTAGGTATGCAGGGTCGTTGACTAAATCAGCCGTGAGCGCGTGGGATATCGGCTGCAGAGCGAAGAAGAACAGGGCCTGGAAGAACAGCAAGATACCCATCACGAATAGTGACTGTCCTCCGTTTATGATGTAGAGACCGAAAGCCACCGTCAAAAGACCCGTGATCAGCGTGAAGGACACGAGCATCGGCTTACGGCCCCATCCTCTACGCTTGGCGTAATCGGCCAACCAGCCTCCGGCGGGGAACCCCAGTATGCCAGCGCCCGCGTTGAAGGCGGCCGTCAGCGCCACGTTCAACAAAGATTCTCCCCCCGATGCTTGAGAGACGATAGAGACCGACCAGAAGCTAAAGAACCAGAGGTTCCAGAGGATCGCGATCGCCGAGATGTAGATCAGGAGAAGATCCCTATCGTACAGTATCGGGGAGATCTCTCCACCCTTTCTGCCGAAGACGAACCCAACCAGCGCAAGGGCCAGTACGGTTATCAGCACCGCCACCATCCACTCTGGCAAGCCTGCCTGAGTGGCGGCGATGTAGACCGCCATTATGGCCACCAGGAAGACGACAGAATACTTACCCAGCTCCCTGAGCGCGGGCAAGTAGGAAGGACTAAACTCTCTCTCCCGCTGCCCCCTGAAAAACCTCGATATACCGAACCCAACGATAAGCGAGATAACGCCCCACACGAAGAACGGCATCCGCCACGCGCCCTCTGGTCCGAATACCGAGTCGCCCAACTGGATCAGGGGCGGCGTGAGTACGATCCCGAGCGTGAGCCCGATCGACAGCCCGGTTATGACGACCCCCATCCCCAGGCTTCGCTTCTCGAAGGGAGTTTGTTCTACGATCACGGTACGGTCGTTGGAGTAGAACGTCCCCTCTCCGAGCCCGGTGATCACGCGCAGAGCCACGAACCCGAGAAGCGCCGTCATCAACCCGCTCAGGAGCGTGGCAACACCCGCCCAGACTATGCTTATAACGATAATCGTGCGGTGTCCGAACTTGTCCCCCAGATATCCGCCCGGGAACTGGGTCAGTATGTAGCCCGCGAAGAACAGGCTGCCTATCAGCCCACCCAGGGAGTAAGGGCTGCCTGCCCCCTGTATAAAGGCAAGATCGTTATTGATCATGTAAGAGACGACCGGACCGGTGATCTGGCGGTCGGCGTAGCTGACTACCCACCCCAGAAGCAGCCACACCCACAACGTCCGATACGCCGGCCTTGCTGCGCTACTAGCGTCCACCATCGACCTCCCATCCTCAGTGCTTGCGCGTCGTAGATCCTGCGTGCCCCGGAGCGGCCTCAAGCCAAAGATTTGGGGACGTTCGGGTCCACCATGACGTTCAGGACGTACGGACGTACGGCGTTCAAGGCGCGTTCGAAGGCCTCGGGCAGCCCCTCCGGGCTATCGACCGAGGCGCCCTCGCAGCCGAGGCTCCTGGCCGCCCCTACGATGTCCAGCTCGGGAAGGTCCAGGCCGGGCACCCCTTCCCCGACTCCGCCCATCTCACCAAGGAGCCTGAGTATCTTGTACTGCCGGTTGTTCATGACGACGAACGTAACGTTCGCGCGGTACTGGGCCGCGCTCCACAACGCCTGCAGCGCGTACATCAGCGAGCCGTCCCCGACAACGCACACCACCGGGCGGTCGGATTGGGCCAGTTTCAGCCCTACCGAGGCGGAGGCGCCGAACCCCAACCCCCCGTTGGCGGCGCTGTAGAACCCACCGGGCGTTTTTATCGGGAGGTGCTTGTGCAGCAACATCCTGCTCGATGGCGTCTCCTCTACGAGGATCGCTCGTTCCGGCAAGTAACGCGACAGCGTGTGCAGGACGTAGTCAGCCGGCAGCGAGTCTTTCGCCTCGGGCTCGGAAACCTCTGCGGGCAGGGGAGGCGCGGGGCGGTCGGCTTCTTTCGGGAGGCGTTTGACCAGCTGCCGGATGGCGAGCTCGACATCGCCCATGACGCCTGTGCCCGTTGCGGCCCGGGAGGCCTCTTCCGGGTTGTCGGTGACGTGGATCACCCGCGTGCCCTCCTCGACCGGGGCTCCGGGTAGGTACTGAAAGTACCTGAACACTGGGGCGCCGAGGACCAGCACCACGTCGTACCCTGATAGTGCTTCCGCGATCTTTGCCTGGGCGGGAGGCAGGACACCCTGGAAGAGGGGATGGTCCTGCGGGAAGCCGGCGCGGTGGTGCATCGGATCCGCCCACACCGCCGCGTTGAGCGCCTCGGCCAACGACACCGCGTCGTACCAGGCGCCGGCCCGGTCTACTCCGCCCCCGGCGACGATCGCCGGTCG
>DATDKT010000238.1:0-7008 GCA_036519775.1 Rubrobacteraceae bacterium | reverse complement strand
GTGGCGCCGATCTCGAAGCTCCTGTACAGCTCCGACGGCATAGGGATGCCGGAGCTGCACTGGATGGGTGCCACAGATGGGCGACGCGTGCTAAGCCAGGCGCTGGAGGAGCTGGTGGCCCACGGAGAGTTGAGCATCTCCCAGGCCGAGGCCGCCGGCGAGGAAGTGCTGCGCAGGAACGCGATCCGCCTGTACCGGCTGTCTTCGGGTTAGGCGTCTAGCACGACGTCGGAGAGGGGGCTGCCGATACAGATAAGGCAGTAGCCTTTTTCTAGCTCTTCGTCGGAGATGGCGAAGGCGAGGTCCTGGTCGATCTCGCCTTCGAGGCACTTCTGTATGCAGGTGGTGCAGGTGCCGCTGCGGCAATCGTAGGGGAGGCGCAGGCCCGCGTCCTCGGCCTCTTCGAGGATGTAATCGTCCTCGGCGACGTCTATGGTGATGCCGCTCTTTTTGAAGGTTACTTTGTGCTTCGTCGCCATCTTCTCCTCCTGTGAAAAAGGCCCCGTACTCCCGAGCGGGGGTACGGGGCCTCTGAAAGCTCTTTGGCTCTTACAGCTCTTTAGCCTCGAAGTCCTCGCCGGGGGCGCCGCAGACGGGGCACTCGTCGGGGGGCTGTATGCCCTGCATCTCCTCGTTGCAGACGGTGCAGACCATCGTGACGGTCATCGGCGGGTGCGGGACCTCGCCGTCCTCGGCCTCTATCTTCTCACCGGTGTCGCGGGCGAGGTCGGCGATGGAGACCTTGCCGGTTATGACGTCCTCCATCGTATTGCGCGCCCCGGAGAGCGAGTCCTCAACGAGCGGGAGGTCTATGTGCGTCACGCCGCGCTCGCGTGCCAGTTTCTCAGTCATGTTGCGCGAGATGTTCCGCATGAAGCCCTTGGGCGCCCGCTCCAGACGCTCGATGGCCTCCTCGGTCCAGGTGAACTCCTTCGAGCCACCCTCGGGGACCAGCGCGCCGGCCTTTTGAAAGGCGCCGTGGTCTATGGGGCACTTGCCGCCGTTGGTATCCTGCACCTGCTGCTTGGCGTGGCTGACTGGGCAGCCGCCACTCTTGACCCTGGGGGCTTCGCGACCGGTCTCCTCGCGATACTGCTGCTCGACGTACTCGCGGGTGATGGTAGTGTAGCCCTTCTTGAGCGCGCTCTTCTCGACGCGGGCCTTTACTCGCCGCTTCTCCTGCCACTCTTCGAGGCTTTCGAGGAGGGCCTTCGCCTCGTCGGTCCAGTGCAGCTCGCGACCGTCGTAGACCTCGGAGAGGTTGAGGTTCTCGTCCGCACTAGTCGTGGCTATCTCCGCGTCTACGGGGTGGAAGTGGGTCGGACCGGAGCCGCAGACCGGACAGCGAGCGGGCTTGCCCTTCGCTACGTAGCGGCACCGATCGCACTCGAAGCGGTCCTTGCCCTGGGCGGAGCGCCGGATCTCTTTCTGCACCTCCGCCGAGACGCCCTCGATGTCTCCCCCATCCTCGCTCTGGCCGAAGCCGCCACGGCCCGTCTCGAAGATCTCCTCCTTCGTGACGTACCCGTTGCCGTTACCGTTCGTCTTGGCGTTGGCAGAGCCATTCGCGCCGTTGGCCTTCGTTTTGTCGGCGGTGCGCTCGTCGAAGTCCTTGAAGAGGGAGTCTATGGGTTGCTCTTCGCCCATCGCCTCGGCGGCGCGCATCTGGTCGCCGATGGCGCGCATGGATTCCATCGCGCCGGGGGGGAGGATGTTCTTTATGACCTCGTCTATGACGCCGGTGGTGATGACCGTATAGCCTCGCTCGATGGCATAGCGGATGATCGCACCAGTAGCCATCCCGACAACGAAGCCGGGGATGCGGTCGAGGCGCTCCAGGGCCTCCTTAGTCCAGGTCATGTGCTCCTCGGCGGTGAGAATGTCCGGGGCCTGGTACTCGAAGTTGGTGATGAGGACGTTCGCCGGCAGATAGCGCATCATGTTCTCGGTGTTGCCGCCGATGTCCATCTCGTCGTCGGAGTGGTAGCCGATGCGGCCCATCACCACGAGCGTCGGGTTCACCTCGTTTACGTACTTGAGGGTCTGCTCGAATGGCTTGCCGGCCAGCAGGGTCGTCTTCAACTCGACACCCTCGTCTGCGGCGATCTTCTTAGCAATCTCCAGGTGCGCCGTGTAGATCTTGGCGAGCCCACTGTCGATGATCTCCTCGTGCAGCTTCTCCTGCTCCTTAAAGCGGAAGACCTTCTGTGCCTTCGTGCTCAAGACGCCCGCGATAGAGTGGAACATCGCGTAGTGAAAGTAAGGGTCGAAGACAGAGATGGCTTCGACCTCGCCCCCGAACTCCCGCGCGAGCTCTATCGCCCGCTTGAGACCGCCGAGCGACTTGGCCGAGCCGTCCACCGCGACGACGATGTGCTCGAAGGGGCTCCGGTCGAGGTCCTTGACGATAAGGGTGTCGGCCTTCGTCAGCCGACGGACGACGCGCTCGGTGACGGTACCGAGCACCGTGTCCTTGACGGCGGCCATACCCATCGCGCCGATGACGACGAGGTCGAAGTCGTTCTCGTTAACGTCCTCGACGATGACCTTGAAGTTCTTACCTTCCAGGGAGCGTCGAACGAGCTCGACGTCGTATTTCTCGCAGAGCGGTTCGAGAACGTCTATGTAGGAGTCGGTAATGATCTCCAGACCTTTGGTTATCAACTGGTCGTGGATCTTGCGCTGCCGCTTCATCTCGTCCTCGTCGCGGAACTCCTCGGGGAGCCCGCTCTCCATCTGCCGGAAGCGCACGTCGTGCATCTTCGCAGCGTACGCGTGGCAGCCGGCGACCCTGCCACCGAATTGGCGAGCCACGTCCACCCCGATCACACACGCCTGGTTGGAGTAGTCCGAGTTGTCGACCGGGACGTAGACCTCTTTGTACATGTAATTCGCTCCCCTAGCTCTGGGCCCGAAGAAATCAGCTTTTTCACGCGGCTTTCGCGCTCACGTAATGTACCCTCATACGGCACAAGTCGCAAATAAAACCGTTCACAGTATAGAGGAGCATGGGAGTACGCTTACGAACACGCCGGGTAGCGTACCGGTTAGGGTGTGGCGTTGAGGATAGAGATCGACGTTGGTCCGGCCCGAAGTTGCTAGCTACGATGGCGGCTCATGGATCACTTTTGGGGCTCGACCGCGATCGTTCCAGTGGATCCATCCACCGCGATCTGCCGTCCCGTGATGATGCGCCCGGTGGCGTCCGGCACACCGACGACGGCCGGAATGCCGTACTCTCGGGCTACGACCGCGCCATGTGACATGGCTCCGCCCATCTCCATTACCAGGCCGCCGGCCGTGAGAAAGAGGGGCGTCCAGCCTGGGTCTGTCGAGGGCGCTACCAGGATCTCACCCGGCTCCAGACTGGCGTCGTTGGGGTCGAGGATCACGCGGGCAAGACCGGTCGCCACACCCCCGGAAGCTGGCGTTCCCTGGAGGATGCCATCGGCTGCCCCGAGCGCATCGTGCGCCTCGGCGGCCGGCTCGGTGCCGTCGGAGAGCAGGACGCGCGGCACGTGCCGGCGCTGCACCTCACGCGTGTAGCTGGCGCGACGCTCGCGGACGACGGAGCGTAGATCGTCGCCGACCAGGGCTGCTCGCGCCTCGGGCAGGGTGATGAAGAAGATGTCCTCCGCGCTCTCCAAGCGCCCGGCTTTCGCCAGCTCCTCTCCCACCGGCCACAACAACGTCCGGACCTGCGCAAAGAGCAGGACGATGCAGAACTTGGGCATCTCTCGCAAGCCTGCCAGCGCGCGGGCCCGCCGCAAACAGAACCCGACCAGCGTTCCGCGGAGGCGGCCCCTGCGGGCAGCACGGCGGGTAAATTCGGCAACCATCTCCTTGGCCTCCATTGCTGCCCGACGGAACTGGACGTCCGGAGCTAACTCCGGGTCGTCGAGGCGGAGGTAGTTCGCCAGTATACCTATGATGTAAGTGGGATCTTCCGACCAGCGTGGCAGGCCGAGGTCGATCTCGGCCACTCCGCGATGACCGTAGGAGCGCAGAAAATTCGTCAGGCTCGTCTGAAGCTTCGGGGGCAGAGCGCCGCCGTGGTAGTCTCGTGCCAACTGCTCCGACGGCGTTTCGCGCACGATGCGCGTGACGTCCGGGTCGGTGCCTATCTCCCGGGCGAGCGTCCAGAGCGCCAGGTCCATCTCGGTCGTGGGGTTGTACGGGAGTCCACGCAACGCCACCCACCGTTCGTATTCGGTGGCGAGGTTCCCCAGGAGCTTACCGGCGAGGGCGAATGCCCCCATACCAGTAGCAAAGACTGGGCCAGGACCGGGTAAGACGCGCGGTGGGAAGCTTAGCAGCAGGCGCTCCACCGTGTACAAGCGTTGCGTAGAGTCGGCATCTTGCGGCACGTCGCTCAGCGTGCGTATCTCTGCGACCAGACCGGCGACTCGGGCCCGTGCTGTCGCCGGGCGCAGCAGCGCCTGGACGGCGTGGAGCGGGATACGTCCCCGGATGAGCACCGAGAGCACGGCGCGCAAAATGGGCCACCGACGCGCCACCACGGGTGCGAGGCGGGGATCTGCTGCGAGGCTTCGGAGGATGGGGGCGGTGCGCGCCTCCATGTTGCGCGCTGCCAGATCCAAGACCCTACGTCCCAGCGTGCTGCGCAACGCTGGCGTTATATCGGCGAAGATGCGCCCGCCCGCCTCAGCGAAGAAAGCCGGACCGACGCAAGGGTCGCGCGGCGGACGGCCAGCGAGCGCGGCCATCGCTGAGAATATGAGCCGGAACGCCTGCAGACCCATCGGCGTCAGCGGGCGGTACACGCCCTGGGCGACGCTGAACGAGAAGTAGACACGCAGGTCGTCGTCCGTCGCGGGGGTGGCGGCAGGGAGCGGGAAGAGGGTCGTGATCGGCCGCGCCTGGAGGAGCCAGCTCCCTCCATCGGTGTCGATCGCCCACTCCATGTCTTGCGGTGCTCCGTAGTGGGCCTCGACCCGTACCCCGAGCGCCGCCAGGGCGTGAACTTGAGCATCTCGGAGGCTGCTTTCATCCTCACGCCCGGTCAATGTGACTCGTTGCGTACCGCCGCCCGCGACGGCCCGGATAGCCACCTGCTTGTCTCCAGGGCGACGCTCGACGATCTCGCCGGTGGTGGTGTTCACGACGAAGTGATCTGGGTTTACCGCGCCGGAGACCACTGCCTCGCCCAGACCGGGGCTGGCTTCGATCACCGCTTGGCGGCGCCTCCCCGTGAGCGGGTTGGCGGTAAAGAGTATGCCGGCGACCGTGGCCTCGACCATCCTTTGCACCGCGACGGCGAGACGCACGCTGCGGTGGTCGATGCCGTTAGAGGCACGGTAGCTAACGGCGCGATCGGTCCAGAGCGAGGCCCAGCACAGCCGCACCGCGTCGAGTACGGCGTCAGCTCCGACGACGTTTAGGAACGTGTCCTGCTGGCCGGCGAAGCTCGCGTGGGGCAGGTCCTCCGCGGTGGCCGAGGAGCGCACGGCCACCGGAGCGGACGTACCGTTCCCCAGCTTTCGGTAGGCCTCGACAATGGCCTCGGTGACGGTGGACGGAACGGGCGCCGCCAACAGGGCGGTGCGTACGGCCGCGGCGAGTTCCGCCAGGCGCGAGGTGTCGTCGGCGTGCGTATGCGCCAGGTTCTCCAGTATCGGATCTAGGCTGGCGCCTTCGGCGACGAGCTCGTAGGCTGTGGTGGTTACGCAGAAGCCATCGGGTATCGGTAGCCCTGCACGGATCAGCTCTCCCAGGTTCGCCGCTTTACCACCGACGATGGGCAGCGTGGTGCGATCTACGTCGCCTAAGGGCAGCGTTAGCTTCACGTTAGCGTTCCCCGACCTGCTCACTTGGGTTTCCTATCTGTAGTGACACTGTAGCGGCACGGACCTTTTCATAGGCTCTTCTACTTCCGTACGTGAACCCGCCAGACACCGAAGGCGATGATGCGGGCGGGTATATCTCGCAAGACGGGCACGCGTAGCAGCAGGCGGAGCGGTAGTGGCGGGGCGAACGGTTCCCTAGAGCGAAGCGCGCTCGCCAGGACACGTTGTTGGATCAGGGCCTGGAAACGCTGGATCAACCGCGTTGGCCACTCGCGCCTGCGCTGAACGGCGGCCAGGTAAGAGAGATCCAGGTCTCTAAGCTGTGTCTGGCTCTCCTTTAGCGGTCCGGCGAGAACGTTTGCCGCCACGACCGCGTCCTGGATGGCGTAGTTGATCCCCACTCCTCCGACCGGGCTCATCACGTGGGCGGCGTCCCCTATAAGGAGTAGCCCCGCTTTGTACCACCGCGGGCAGCGGCTCGACTCTACCGAGAGTAGCGAGGCCTGTTTCCAGTCTTCGAGATGCTCTAGGCGGTCGGCGTACTCTGGTATCAGCTCGGCGAATGCCTGCTTGAGCGCCCCTATCCCGGCGGCACGCAGCTCGGGGTAGGTGCCCTTGGGGATGACGTAGCCTGCTTGCCAGTGGTCTAAGCGGTCGAGCATGACCGCGATGTGGCCCCTGCCGAAGCGGCCCACTATGCCCTCCGGATCTCCCTCCTTTCGAGGTAACTTGAACCAGAGGACGTCCATCGGCGGTGAGGTCTTGATGAGCTCGAAACCGGCCAGGCGCCTTATGCGGGAGCCCCGTCCATCCGCGCCCACCGTGAGCACCGCCCGCACCTCGTGCTTGCCATCCTTTCCCTCGTAGCGAACACCCCGGACTACGCCGTCCTCCTCGACCAACTCCCGTACCCGGGCGTCCATCACCAGCCGGAAATTCGGGTAGCGCTTGGCCTCTTCGGTGATGAACTCGAGAAAACTCGTCTGGGGCATCATCGTGATGTACGGGAACTTTGTCTTCACGCGGCTCAGATCCACGGGCGTGAAGGGACCGGCGACGCTCTGGAGGGTGAAGGTCCTAAGCTCGGTGTGGCGGAGCTTCAAGAGCCGGTCGGCGAGGCCAAGCTCGTCCATGAGCTCCATGACCGAGGGGTGGAGCGTGTCCCCGCGAAACTCGCGGTCGAAGTCCGGGTGAGCCTCTA
>DATDKT010000237.1:0-6700 GCA_036519775.1 Rubrobacteraceae bacterium | reverse complement strand
CCTGCGCCCCATGGAGGTAACCAAGCAGGTTCGTCTCGACTATGCGCCGGTTTGCCTCCGGCGGGACCTCCTCGAGGCGACCGACCGCCGCTAGTACGGCGTTGTTGACCCACACGTCGATGCTGCCGAAGTGATCGACGGCCCGCCGCGCCAAGTTGTCCACGGCCCGGAAGTCCGACACGTCCGTCGGCACCACTAGTGCCCTTCCGCCCCGAGCCTCGCACTCGGCGGCCACCTCCAGCAGGGCATCCTCGCGCCGGGCGGCGAGGACCACCGACGCGCCACATTTGGCGAAGAGCCTCGCCGTCGCCCTGCCGATACCGCGTGATGCACCGGTGATCACCACAACCTTGCTCTCGAGCCTACGCTGCATCCGTAGACCTTAAGATCACCTCGTGGTCAGGCCTACCGCTCTGTGGAACTAGCGCGCCCGAATGTTCTGGGGAGTACAGTTTGGAGACAGGCCCTCCACCGGACAGGTCGTTATTTATGTGCGCCGAACGTAACAGACTTTCCTCCTGCTTTCAGGGACTGCTGGGGTGTTCGAGCTTCTGTCCAGTTCTAGTTTCTCCGCAAGCGGAATTACGTGAGCTCGAATACAAAAGTGTGCGAGAAGCCCCGGTAGCTGCACTGGACAGCTTTTCCTCTAATCTTCGAAAAGAGGCGCATTGGCAGTCTTTTCGGCATAAGCTTGGAGCATCTTCACCATCCGTTCCTCCCTCGCATTTACTGCGACCTTTACCTTGGGCGGTGTATCCTTGAGTTTAGGAGGTTTGAACCCTGGAGCTTCCACGGCCTTCGCGCCGCGCATGAAATACTGGCGAAGGTTGTTGTAGGTCTCGAAGCGCTTGTCGGGGTGCTGGCTATTCCAAAGCTCCAACAGCACGGGCCAAGTAGGTCGGTCTTCGCGTAGCCGCTCTTGCTCCCGCACGAACCGATACACCTCAAGAGCCCGTGGCCCCATCTTGCGCGAACCCATCTTCCTACTCCTCACCTGAAGTACTTGCTGTTTAATACGGCCGAAGGCACTCTCGACTTCTTCCTGAGGAACCCAAGGCTCTGCGTCGATGGTCACACTCCACAACGGAACTTCTGGACGACTACCCTTTACCCTCAAGCGAACGCTTAGCGGTTTGATCTGGGGAGTCTCCCCGGTGAGCACGAACCAGACTGCCTCTTCTTGCTTCCACCCAAATGTGTCCGCAAGTTCGTTGCTTACCCGGCGCAAATGGTCGAGCAAAGATCCGGGCCACAAAAAAGGTTTGCGAGTGTAGCCAGTCTAGTCGGTGTAACTGAATCTCTTTTCGCCTGGGGGAACGCCGCCGGGAGACAACGCTTTCGCACCTACCGTGATGCACGCCCGAGCATCTACCTGATCTCCGTCGGAGATAGGAGTATCGGGGTGGGCGTAGCGTACCCTCCTCCATCGGAGAGGTTAGTCGGGTACGGCTTTCTCATACAAGAAAAGGTACAAAACCATCATAACCCTCAGCCTTACCAAACACGCTCTTAGACTATCTTCCAGCGCAAATCCTCTGAGTAGGTTTTCATGCGATCATGATGCTGTATGGCTCGATAGCGTTGCAAGCCGCTGTAGGGGGAGATCTCCCGCAGCTGGGGACCGACACGCATGAGTTTGCTTCCGACAGGCGGCAAGGGACGGGTTAAGGGTAGGATACCGGCTATGGAGGAGGAGACCTACACGACCGCTGAGGTAGCGCGTATCTTACAGATCTCGCCGTCGAGGGTGAGGGCCCTCGCGGCCGAGGGTAAGCTCGAGGCCGAGCGCGACGAGGCGGGTCACTGGGCCTTCCCGGCGCGCGCCGTGCATGCCCGCCTGCCCGACCGTTCACCGCGAGGCACCTCCGACCCCACGGGCGAGGCGGCGATGGGAGCTGAGGAAGGAAGGCGCATGGCGGACCAAGAGGGCGGACGACCGGCTCCAGAGGCCTGGATAGAAAAACAGGTGGTCCTGGGCGTTGGGACCAGCGGTGCCTGGGTGAGGGGTGAACTGCGCGAGGTCAACGACAGGGGTGTAGTAGTACACGTGAGATCCGAGGGACAGCGCGAGGCTGCGTATGTCTTCTATCCCTGGAGCAACGTGCAGGCGATTCGGATTCCTGACGAAGGGCCGCTGGAGTAGGCGCAAGATGTGACTGTCGGGTAACTGTCAAATTGCTGTCAACCCTACGCTCCTTGTCCCCGACCCATGCGAGTAGAGGCAGCGTTAGCGCACCTCTCGGTACAGTACTTACTCTCTGCCTTCGATGGGGGATCAGGCGTTGGGAGCGATGGGGGGTGCCCTCGGGTAGCCGAGTAATTGTCAGGTAACTGTCAAAAGGGCCGGGAGACTCTGCGGCCAACCTTGTCAGTGTCACAGTTAGGTCGAGGCACTCACTCATAATGAGCAGGTCAGCGGTTCGAGTCCGCTCGTCGCTCTTTCTGAGTGGGCGATGTTAGGATCGAACCAGCGACCTCTGCCGTGTGAATGCGGATCCATAACGTCGTGGTTATTCGCCGGTGTTCAGGAATACCTGTAAATAAGTATCTTTATCCCAAACTGGTGTCGCCTGTGTTCGCCGTTGTTCGTCTGGGTTGGTGTCAGGTTGGTGTCAACAGAGGGTGAATTTGCCCCTACCTCACGTACACTGGCATCAACCTATATTTCCCTAGAGTTCACACAGGAATAAGAGCTGAGGCGCGAACTATTCTTACCAGGACGAGAGACGGTGCTGTCTCAGTCGATCTCGAACCAAACGCACGCGCAGCCGTTGCGCTCGACCTCCCAGCGATCGGAGATCCTCTCCACAATAGGCAGACCCCACCCACCACTCAAGTCGGTCCTCGGCCTCGGCGCAGAGGGCTTCTCAAAGCCGGGGCCAAGGTCGCACACCCTCCCGCGCACCGATCCATCCGAGATCACCACCGCCAGTGAAATCTGTTCGTCGGCTGAGAGCCCGGCATGGCGAACGCTGTTGGTCACCAGCTCGCTCACGATCAGCCGGACGTCCTCGAGCTTCTCGGGCACCAACAAACCCTCGAGACGGTCTAAGGAGTGGCGTGCCGCCAAGACGGCCTCGGAATTAGGGGTGAGTCTCAGATCGATCTGTGTCACCGAAAGTCGCGCTGGGTCAGTTAGAGTCACTACATACCCTCGGTATTACGTCTACACTCTCACCAGGAACTACTATTACCAAAGTGAACGCCGTTTGAAACTGCTTGAGTTGGCCTACTACACTGCTCATCTATCATTGCATCGTCAGTCGCGCCGTGCTTCTGTTCTTCAGTAGTCACAGTCTTTCAAGGCCTCAACCTTTGGCGCCCGTACAGAGAGTTGCAACAAGACACTAGGGATGCGGGCTTAGCTTGAGCAACCCACAACACCCTGTCGCCGACTCGAAGACCGCGACCCAGGGTGGGCCGTCCGGGGAGCAGATCCCAAAGGATGGGGACAAGACGCCCATATGTCCCTTCGAGAACGTAGGATTGGGCAACCCATATTTGCCAAAAGTGGGAGCATTCCGTTAGACTGGTAGTGAGCGTTACTGACTATTCAACCATTGCTTACTGCAGAGGTAGGAATGCCTGAACAATCCAGGCGGGGAAGCCGCACTCTCAGCGCACTTGCACTACGTCGGGCTGGCTCTTAAGAATATGCGCCCTCAAGATCTAGGAACCGGAAGCGAGGAGAATGAGCGAAGGGTTCGAGAGAGTGAGGAGCGTTACCGAAACTTCATCGAACAGAGCACCGAAGGCATCTGGCGGTTCGAGCTTGAGGAGCCAGTCCCAGTTGATCTCGAAACTAATGAGCAGATAGAGCGCTTCTACCGCCACAGCTACCTCGCCGAGTGCAACGATGTTATGGCCCGGATGTACGGATATGCGCGGGCGGAAGAGATAGTTGGTGCCCGACTAGACGATCTCCTCTCCTCCTCTAACCCGGAGAATGTCCAGTACCTGAAAGACTTCGTCCGCTCAGGCTACCAGCTTACTGACGCCGAATCCAAAGAGATCGACCGCTACGACCGTACCAAATACTTCCTGAACGACCTCACTGGCATCGTGGAAAACGATTCCTTGTTGCGGGTCTGGGGGATCCAGCGTGATATAACCGAGCGCAAGCAGGCCGAGCAGGTGCGTGCCCGCTTAGCAGCCATCGTGGAATCCTCAGAGGACGCTATAATCGCAAAAACGCTGGAGGGCGTCATCACCGACTGGAATCGGGGCGCACAAAAGATCTACGGCTACTCCGCGGAAGAGGTACTCGGCAAACCCATAAACATCCTGGTTCCCTCCGACCGCCCGAACGAGATACCAATGATACTCGAGAGGCTCAGGCACGGTGAAGCTATCGACCACTTTGAAACGGTGCGATTGGCCAAGGATGGCAGGCGACTGGACATCTCGCTAACCATATCCCCGATAAAGGATTCAGCCGGAAATATCGTGGGAGCCTCTACGATCGCTCGCAACATCACGGAGCGCAAGCGGGCCGAGGAGGCGCTCAAGGAAAGCGAGTGGCTCTACCGTACCGTGATCGAGCAAGCTAAGGAGAATATCTTCCTGGTGGATGCCGAAACCCGACTCATCGTGGAGTCTAACCCCGCGTTTCAGGAGACGCTCGGCTACACGGAGGAAGAGCTCAGAAGCATGACGCTCTACGACATCGTCGCTGCCGACCCGAAGAGCATAGATAGCAACATCCGGCGCATCCTGGAACAAAAGCACCGGTCCGTGGGCGAGAGGAAGTACCGCCGCAAGGACGGCTCGCTGGTGGACGTCGAGGTCAGCGTGAGTACCATCCTCCGCAACGGCAGGGAAACCCTGTGTGATGTCGCTCACGACATCACCGAACGTAAACGAAGGGAGGAGGCGCAACGTTTCCTGGCCGAGGTCGGAGCAACACTCTCCTCCTCGCTCGATTACCGGGCAACGCTGGCCAGCGTTGCCCGTCTTGCGGTGTCCCGCCTCGCCGACTGGTGCGCGATAGACATCGTCGAGGAAGACGGCTCGCTCGAGCGGTTGGCGGTTGAGCACGAAGATCCTCAGAAGGTGCAGTTAGCCCACGAGCTGAATGAGCGCTACCCACCCAACCCTGAGGCACCACAAGGGATGATGCGGGTAGTGCGTAGCGGGCAACCGGAGTTCTACCCTGATATCACCGACGAGATGATCGTGGCCGCTGCCCGCGACGCCGAACACTTGCGGCTCATGCGTGAGATAGGGTTTATCTCCTTGATCTTCGTGCCGCTGGTGGCGCGGGGGCGAACGCTGGGAGTAATAACGCTAGTATCGGCGGAATCCGGACGACGCTACAGTGAAGCCGATCTGGAGCTAGCCGAAGAACTCGCCAACCACGCAGCGCTAGCCGTAGACAACGCACGTCTGTATAGGGGGCGCGTTCAGGTCGCCCGTACCCTTCAGGAGGGTCTCCTCCCATCGCGGCTGCCCGAGGTGCCAGGAGTGGAGGTGGGCTTGCGCTATGTGTCCGCTGGGGAGGAAGATGTCGGCGGTGACTTCTACGATCTTTTCGACACAAGGATGGCAGACCAGAATGGTTCCTCCGAGCCCTCCTCCTCGTGGGGCATTGTGATCGGGGACGTATCAGGCAAAGGTGCTGAGGCTGCGGCTATGCTCGCCTTCTGCCGCTACACCATCCGCACGCTGGCCACGCTCGAGTCGTGCCCCTCGACCGTACTCAGCAGCCTAAACGAGGCTATGCTGCACCAGAGACGCGAGCGCGGTAACCACAAATTCTGCACCGTTACCTATACAAGGCTGGAGACGGAAGGAAATACGGCGCAGGGCGTCAGGCTCACCGTCTGCCGCGGCGGCCACTCGGCGCCCGTTTTGCTCAGGGCCGACGGAAGCATCTCAAAGATAGGGCAGCCTGGACGCGCCATAGGCGTGTTCGACGATGTAAACCTTACTGAACAGGAGACCCACTTGATGCCCGGCGACGCCCTGGTGCTCTACACTGACGGCGTGGTCGAAGCTCGGTCTCCTGATGGCCTCTTCTTCGGTGAGGAGCGGCTTAAGGCCCTCTTGCGCTCCTCAGGCGCTTTTAACGCTTCGACCATCGCCAGCCGTATAGAGGACGCCGTGCTGAACTTCCAGGAGCAGGCCCCGCGTGACGATGTCGCCGTCTTGGTGTTGCGCGTCTCCGAGTAGGGCCTCCCTAAGTCGCTTTCTTATTGGAGCCGAGATGATTCGAACCCCAAACCTCCGCTTCTTTAGAGCTAGTGCCTAATTGGTGTACTAACGGTACCGGGCACCTGATGGCCATGCGTATCTAGCTGGTGTTTGTTTTGTATAGTGCCTAATAATAGAGTTCCGCATGAAAACCCCTGCAAATAAGTATATTCATTCTAAGCTGCTATCGCCTGTGTGCGCCGTTGTTCGTCTAGGTTAGTGTCAGGTTGGTGTCACTTCTGTCATGGAGCATGTAAGGCGAAGAAGATGCTGGTGATAGGGAAGCCGTTTAGTTCCGAGGGTTACTTCGAAGAGATGAGTCGCCCTGCCGAGTTGCCAGAGCTCCCTCAGGCACTTAAGGTATCTCCGACAGCGGGAAGGTTTGCGAGGATCGCTCCAAGTACCCTTAGGAAGGCGGCATCGGCGCCAAGCGGCTAAGCGATAGGCCGCTCTCGAAAGCCAAAATCGTACCCGAGTGCAGGGACTGGCCCTGCCTAAGCGCCGACGA
>DATDKT010000236.1:0-3377 GCA_036519775.1 Rubrobacteraceae bacterium | reverse complement strand
CCCCAGCGTGGTCAGCCTCCTTATGCCGCCCGTGATGGCGCGCATGTGCCGTACGGCCTCGACGACGTTACCGGTCCCTGCCTCACCCTTGGAGCGGATCATGGCCGCCCCCTCGCCGATCCGGCGCAGGGCCTCGCCCAGGTTCGTCGCGCCGCACACGAACGGCACCTCGAAGGCCCACTTGTCCACGTGGTTTGCCTCGTCCGCCGGCGTCAGCACTTCGGACTCGTCCACGTAGTCGACCTCCAGAGCCTCGAGGACCTGCGCCTCGACGAAGTGGCCTATCCTGGCCTTCGCCATCACCGGGATTGTGACAGCCTCCTGGATCTCCACGATCTTCTCCGGGTCGCTCATCCTGGCGACCCCGCCTTGCACTCTTATATCCGCCGGCACCCGCTCGAGCGCCATGACCGCGACGGCCCCCGCCTCCTCGGCTATGCGGGCCTGCGCAGCGTTCACCACGTCCATGATGACCCCGCCTTTGAGCATCTGGGCCATACCGCTCTTTACCCGAAACGTCCCGGTTAGCTGACCGTTCTCCGCCATGCATCACTCCAATCGGCGCTTTTTGAACTTGCTGGAAACTAACGAAGATATCTTACTACCGGCGTCCCCACGCGCCAAACGCCCGAGGATCGTACGACCGGTGGTCTACTCTATCTCAATGCGCTCCCGGGGTTGGCCCCGGCGTTCGCCCCGGCGCCCGGTCTCCGCGCCCTCCGGCGCCCGCTCCGGCCTCGCAAGCTCCCTCGCGCCCCGCAACACTTCGACCCCCGCCCGCAGGAAGTGACCAGCCGCCCGCCGCCGGCGCTCTCCCGGCACTAACACGTAGGCTACGACCCCCAGCAGAGAGCGTCCGCGGGGTGGGAGCGGTTCTCTACGCCTCTCAGGCTCCGTCATCGGCCAACCTGACCCTCAGCTTGTCGTCCTCGATTCTCGCTCCCGCGGCCTTCAAGCGCACCATCGAGTCGGGTAGGAGGACGTTTCGCTTGTAGCCTCCTATCCGCACCAGAAGCTCCGCCCCCTTCTTCGAGAGATCGACGCTACCCTTCTCTAGCAGCGGCAAGTTGAAGACTACCTCGTATCCGCCGTTGCTCTCGACGATCTCGTGCGCAGCTCCCTGGAAGTACACCTTCAAGGGCTCCTCCTCCCCGAAGACCTCCTCCGCCAGGGCGCCCAAAGCCTCCAAGCCGTACATCTCCCGGTCGAAGAGGCGCGCTTTGAAGATCGGGGTCGGCGAGAACGAGGCTTCTATCTCGGCGAGGTGTCCCTTCTGCGCCTCCCGCCACTTATCGAAGTAGGGGTCCGAGACCGTGTTGGGCAAGAGGCGGTTGACGATTACGGCGTCCACCCAGTAGTCGTAGAGGTTCAGGTACGTGTACGCGCGCCGCGCCTCCGCTATCACCATCTTCTCCGCGTTCACCACGAGCCGCACGGAGGCGTTCTCGGGATCGGTCAAGATATTCTCGACGCCGACTACAGCCTCGTAGAAGCGTTGCAGCGCCCCGAAGAAGCTATCCTCGGGGAGCGGCGGTAAGGACTTCGGCCCCCGCCGGGCAAAGGGGCGTATGATCTTCGCCGCCCGCCGCTGTACCGGGAAGACCTTCTCTACGTACCAGCGCATCTGGTCCGGCAGGCTCAGGAGCCTGAGCGTCTCCCCGGTGGGCGCCGCGTCCAGAATCAAGGCGTCGTAAAGGTTCTCTCGGTGGTGGCGCCGGACCATTAGCAACCCGAATAACTCGTCCATCCCTGGCAGCATCGCCAGCTCCTCGGCCGCCAATGAGTCGGCCCCCTGCCACTCGAAAAAGGCCGTCACGTACCCCTGGATCTCGGCCCAGTACTCCTCCAGCACGTACCCGTAGTCCATCTCCTGGGCGAAGAGCCCGGTCGCCATCTCCTTGGGCTCCGGCCCGACCTCCGCATCGAAGGCGTCCGACAGCGAGTGCGCAGGATCGGTGCTCATCACCAGCACCTTCTTCCCTGAACGGGCCGCCTCGAGCGCCGTCGCCGCGGCCACGCTCGTCTTCCCGACGCCGCCCTTGCCGGTGTAGAGGATCGTTCTCAAAAGCTCTAAACCGGGGGGCGGCGTTCTCCCTCGCGCCGCTGCTGCTCCTCGATGGTGTAGAGTGCCTCCGGTATCGCCTCCAGCCGGCCCTTCGCTATAGGCTCGCCGCTCCGGTCCGAGAGACCGTAGGTGCCCTCCTCGATCTTTTCTAGAGCACGGTTTACGTCCTTTAACTCCTGGCCGAACTGCTGCCCTAGGGTAGCGTCCACCTCTCGCTCGAAGAGGTACTGGCTCTCGTCTCCGGAGTCCGGCTGCGTGTCCTGGTATTCCTGGCTGCGCTCCCTGGAAACCTCCTGCGCCTCGCGCTGCATCTGCTCCAGCTCTGCCTTGCGGTCCAGCAGCCTGCCCTTCTGTTGCTCGATGAACTTTTCGTCAAGCTCGTTGCCGGTCAAAACCACTCCCTAACGTTCGATGATAGGCTCTAAATAACGACTTGCAGAGTCTACCCCATGCCCGCTGCGAGCGAGCTTCTCGACGCGCTTCTCGGCTCTATAGAATAGCCCTATCCCGCACGCGCGGCTTCGAGCCTGCGGCCGGTTGGGAAGGCCTGCGACCCCACGAGAGGAGGCGTTCGCTCCGGGTCAAGTGCTGCCCGGCGGGCTTGGGTTGCTCCCAAAGCTCCACGTACAGGGCTCCTCCCTGCACGTAGACCCGCACGTGGGTAAGAACGAACTTTGAGACGAAGACGGGCGGGCCCTTGAGGTGTGGCGAGACGGGCTGGAGCTGGCGCAACCAGCACCCGGAGTTGACCATTACGGCCCGCCGGCCCTCCGGTCTCTCCACCTCGTCTAGAGAAGGCAGGTGCGTGTGCCCGGATACGAAGACGTCGATCTCCTCCGGCCTTCCGAGAGTACCCATCGGCGGCAGACTCTCCGCGCTCAAAACTGAGCGTATCTTCTCCTTAGAAGAAGTGGCCGGTGAGTAACCCGGCTTCTGCTTGAAGCTCACGGTGTCCAGGACACGCCGCACCGCGTGCCGGACGACCACGAAGAAGATCGCGAAGATCGAAACCATTAAAAGTCCGAAGAGGCCGATGTCGATAAAGAATTCGTGAACCCGGGGCAGCTCCTGGTAGCTCTGGAAGAAGCGTATTGGCTCTCCGCCGGTTACCGCCAGCAGGTAAGCGCCTCCCCGATAGAGCGTGTACGCCGCCAGCAGCGGCAAGAGCAGATAAGCGGCCACCATCCCCACGGCGTTATAGAAGTAACGGCTCGCGATCCAACGCGGTATCTCCACCAGCGGATAGACGTTCTTTATCTCCGAGAGGTCCAGCCCCCGCGATATCGTACCGAAAGGCGCTATGCGCCGGGTG
>DATDKT010000235.1:0-24849 GCA_036519775.1 Rubrobacteraceae bacterium | reverse complement strand
AGTGACGGCCATGAAAGTGATGGTGGCCACCGCCACCGAGAGTTGGGTCATCCCGTAGAGTGCCGCCATGCCGGCGGAGAGCAACATAAAGTTGCGGGCGATGGGTGGTTTGGCAGGCGTGAAGCTCAGAACCTCCTCCTCCTTCCCATCCCACTTTCCCGTACGTCGCAGGACGCTATGATATAAGCCTATATAACACAGCTGAGTGTGCAAAGCATACTCTAGCGTGAGCCAGAGACCCGTAGTAAGGCCTACCTAAAAGGATTATAGGTGCCTGTCGCATTCTATCCGGTCAATAACTGTGCGCATCGCTATAGCGAGGGTGTATGTGCGAAGCCGAGAAGATATATAGCTCCTTCTAATGTTCTTTCTACTCCCGGTACCCCCGGTTCTGGCGGCCTATGCCCCTGTCACCGGGGATACCGGAGGTAGATCCGAGGTTCTAAGCAACTCAGTCCTGGTAAAGGATCAGGACCGGATTACCCTTTCTCCCAGGCGGGCCAGAGGCCAACGCGTCTAGTAAGCGCTGGGTACATCCTAAGGCTCCTCGCGTCGTAGCCTTCCCAGGAGTATAGTGACCGAGGCTGCAACCCGGCGAAGCGTGAGAGGACGGCCGCGCTTGAGCGAAGCGAGAGACGCTAGCCACTTCCCCGAGGTGAGGCGTCATCTAGCATCGAGGTTCGGGCGCCTGCCGACCAACGCCTGGTTCATACTCCAGGCGGCCGCCGCCGCGGGGATCGCCTACTTTTTGGCCGCCAACTTGCTGGGCAACGAGCAGCCCTTCTTCGCGCCCGTCGCGGCGGTCGTCACTTTAGGCCTCGCGCCTGGTGAGCGCGGCAGGCGTGCCCTTGAGGTAGCACTGGGGGTCGTCGTCGGGCTTGCGGTCGCCGACTTAATCGTGCTCGCGATCGGCGTCGGGGCGCTGCAGATAGCGGTGGTGGTTGCCACCGCCATGGCGGCGGCCGTGCTCATCGGTGAGAGGAGGCTGCTCGTGAACCAGGCCGCAATTTCCGCGATTCTGGTGGTGGTCCTCCAGCCCTTGGAGTCCGGGTTTTCGCCCGACCGCTTCTTCAACGCCCTGATAGGTAGCGCGGTTGCCCTCGCGATTAACCACCTGTTCCCGGTGAACCCCGAACGCCTGGTCGAGAGGGCTGCCAGGCCCATTTTCGAGGAGCTGGCCGCCGCACTCGAAGAGGTAGCAGAAGCGCTGATCGGCGATGAACGCGAGCGGGCTGAGGCGTTACTCGAAAGCGTCCGGGAACTCGACGAGCGGGTGAGGAGCTTCAATGAGGCGCTCTCCGCTGGCTACGAGACCGCTCGCCTTTCCCCGACGCGGCGCAGGTCCTTGAAGCACCTTGAACTCTACGCGGGTGCGAGCGTAAGTATAGAGCTCGCGGTTATCAACACGCGCGTTTTGGCCCGTGGGGCGGCCAACACCCTTAGGCGTGGGGAGGCAGTCCCGTACGCCCTGCTGCAATCAATCCGCGACCTCTCGCGGGCGGTGCGGGCTTTAGCCGACTACCTGGAGGAGGCCGAAGGGCCTGAAGAGTCCCGGCGGTTCGCGTTGGAGGCGGCACGCGGCGCTACCGAGGCGCTCAAGGTGAAGCACGATCTGACCGTGACCGTCCTCGTGGGCCAAGTCCGCTCGATGGCCGTGGACCTATTGAGGAGCACCGGCATGAACCAAGCGCAGGCCCTCGCCGCGCTCGAGGAGGTAGCGCCTCGAAGATCGGCCGAAACCTGAGGCGTAGTGGTGCGGCGGCTTCGCAGGTAGAATGAGCTGGCTCAGGAGCGGCGGGCCGAGATGTGCGGCCTGACCGAAACCGCGTGGGCACCGTCGGGAGGGCGGAGAGGACCCCCAACATGGTGACAAACAGACAGGCTGGCTAAAGCTCCACACTACCACTCGGGTAGCCCTGTTTCTGATGTTGGAGCAGACCTCGGGCGACTCTGAAGACGAGCAATCGTCTTGGCTGCTATTACCCCCGGTACCCGGGTAACCTAGGCTAAAGCCCACTCCACCGAGGTTCCCGGGGGTAGATTCGGGGTGCTTCGGAACCGAGCCAGGCAGCTCCGACAAGTCTTTGAAGGATAAATAATCCTCGGATAACGTTCTTCGGCGAGGCGGGCAGGGGCGAAACGAAGCACTGCTTTGAGTAGGGGACTAAATGTCACCTTCCGCCGTATCCCTCTTCTCTGGTAAGTTTGTGGGCGCTTAGCAGACTGCGTAAGTTCGTGCTCCTGCCCCTCGAGGCTGTGGTCGGTCCAGGTTACGGCTTGCGAAAGAGCCACCGGAGGGAGTTTCGGCATGAGCGAGGCTAGCGTGATAAAGGGACGGACGGGTAGTGGATCCGAAGAGTAGCGAGGAAGACAACGGTGGCGTGCCGCCGCAGCGCGGCTTCTACTATGGCTGGGCGATCGCGGGAACACTCGCTGTTACCGAGACCGCCTCTTGGGGCGTCCTCTACTACGCCTTTGCCGTATTCCTGGTACCGATGCAGGAGGAGCTGGGCTGGTCCCAGCCGGCCGTGACAGGAGCTTACTCCTTGGGACTGCTCGTCTCCGGGCTGGCTGCGCCCCTTGTGGGACGCTGGCTGGACCGGCACGGCCCCCGCGGCTTGATGACAATTGGATCGATATTAGGGGCTGCGCTTCTTCTCGTCTGGGCTTCCGTCGAGAACCTTCTGGTTTTCTACCTCGTTTGGGTCGGCATCGGTCTCGCGATGGCGGCGACCCTGTACGAGCCCGCCTTCGCAGTTCTGGCGAAGTGGTTCGAGCGCGGCCGTGCCCGGGCGTTGCTACTGGTGACCTTGGCTGGTGGCCTGGCGAGCACGATCTTCCTTCCTTTGTCCGCCTGGCTGGTCGAGGCGCAGGGATGGCGAGGGGCGCTCTTCGCCCTAGCCTCGATCCTGGCCCTCCTTACGATCTTGCCCCACGCGCTCGTCTTGCGCCGCAGGCCCGAGGACCTCGGCCTCTTTCCCGACGGCATCGGGCCCACACGCTCGCCCCAAGAAGAGACGGCCCGCACGTCAAATGAACCCCGTGCCGAACTCCGGAGCGTGCCACTCGGTGCGGCTCTCCGGGGCCTGCCGTTCTGGTTGCTTGTGGGAGCCCTGTCCTTGGGGACTCTCTCCCAGGCGGCGATGTACGTGCACTTGATCCCTTATCTCACCGAAAAGGGCTACGAGCTGGGTTCGGCCGCCACCTTGACCGGGTTCATAGGGGCGTCACAGGTCCTTGGCCGGGTAGTCTTGACCTTCCTTGAAGATCGCCTGCCGCGCGACGCGATGATGGCAGGGATCTTCGCGCTGCAGGCCGCCGCCCTCGTCGTTCTGATTTGGTCACAGAACCCACTCGGGGTGCTAATGTTTGTCTTGCCCTTCGGGGCGGCGTCCGGGGCCGTGACGATCTCCCGAGCCTTGGCGGTCGCGGACTTCTACGGGCCTGCGCATTACGCTAGCATAGGCGGGGTGGTAGGGATGTTCGTGACAGGAGCTCGCACGCTAGCGCCGGTGGGTGCAGGTGCGATGTCCGCGGCTCTAGGCGGCTACGCGCCCGTTCTGTGGACGCTGGTGTCCGGTTCGGCGTTGGCGGCCATCGCTATGTTCATGGCCCAGCGACTCATACCTCCACTACGCTGCGCGAGCTAGAGAAGGTCGCTTGAAAGAAAGGGAGGCTCCCCACTGAACGCGAGAACCGTCCTGAAGCTACTCAGCAACCCGAGGGTGCGCCGGATTGTAATACGGCTCCTCAAGAGCCCGACCGTCCGACGAATAATCATCAGCCAGGTCAGGCGTCGCCTCCGCCACAGGTAGAGCAGGACTACCGGGACGCCGAGGTCTCATGTTGAATAAATAAATAGGGAACGGTGAATAGTGAGTGGAGGAGAATAACGCTCACCCCTCACCCCTCACCCCGCGGAGCGGCTCCTCAACGGAAGCGCGCGTCCTCTTCGCCACGTCGCGGGCGACTTCGACGGCGGAGCCCGTCTCTCGCCAGACCTCGAGCTGGCGGTCGGCCTCCGTAGGCTCGTCCAGGATACCTCTGACTGCGGATAGATCCCGGCCCGTGCGCGCTTCAAGGGTCTCGAGCCACCGGTCCATGACCTTTTGTATGGGTGCACTCTCGTGGGAGTCGTGGTCTACGAAGTCGCCCTCCAGGCCGTAGCGTTGGGCGCTCCACTTGTTCTCCTCGATCTCGCGGGTCGGGCGGATGGGCCTCTTCTCACCGGACTCGTACTCTTCTTTGAGGGCCTCGCAGAGGGCGGCGGTCAGGGCGACGAGAGACTCGGTGCGCCAGGGAGTGGTCTGAGTGTCGCAGGCACGTAGCTCAATGGTGCTTAGCTGGGGAGCCGGGCGGACGTCCCACCAAATCTCGCCTAGTTTCTGTATCGCGCCCGAACGCTCCACATAGTCCACGTAGTCCGCGTACTCGTCCCACGAGTTCAGAGGGTCCGGGACTCCAGCGCGGTGGATAGAGCGGGAGAAGATCAGGACGCGCGAGGATTGCATGTCCGTGATCTCACCCTGCCAGAACGGCGAGTTGACCGACAGAGCTAGAAAGTACGGCACGTACTCCCTGAGACGGTTGTAGAGGTAGATAACCTTCTCCCGCCCCTTGACGGCGTAGTGCGTATGCAGCGCGAAGGTGTTGTTGCGCTTGATGAGCCAGCCGAGCTTGTCTTCGAGGCGCCGGTAGTGGGGCTGATCTATTATCTCCTGCTCGTGCCAATCTCCGACCGGGTGTGTCCCGCTCATTCCGAGCAGGCGCCCCAGGCGTTCCGCCTCTTTGAGCAGGTATCGCCGCCTCTCTACCAGGTCACCCAGCACCCCGGACGGCTCCTTGTGGACGCCGGTGTTCGACTCGATCTCGCAGTCTATGAGCTCGCCGGTGTAGTGACCTTCGGGAGCTCGGGCGAGGATCTTCTGGGCGCCGCCGGCGAGCTTGGTAGTCTCGGGATCGGCGAGCCAGAGCTCTTCTTCGGCCCCCAGGGTACCCTCCCACACGTCCTGCTCGAAGGCGTCCTCTGGGATCATGGACCGCTTGCCAATACTACTCGAAACCTCTCTCTCGTCCTGGTCGCGCTCTCTCACAAACCTTCTCTCTGCCTCTCGCCGCTCGTTCGGAGACGTAATTCTACCGCCCGCTCCGTCAGGCGTTGGGGAGGGGGGTAGAATGCTCTAGCTCGTGAAGCGCGGACGTGAGGAGATTCTTAGTGACCATGGATATTGGAGAGAAGACGCCGGACTTTACCCTGCCGAGCGATAGCTGGGAGAATAAGGTCTCTCTGGAGGAGAGGAGGCAAGAGAGGCCGGCCGTTCTGTTCTTCTACCTCGGCGAGTGGTCGAACGTGTGCACGGACGAGATGGGGCAACCGCAGCAGCAGATTAGCCGCTTCGAGGAGAAGGGCACGAGGGTCCTGGGGCTTAGCGTGGACTCCCCGTGGTCGCACAAGACGTGGGCCGAGGAGCGAGGCATCGGGTTCCCGCTGCTCTCGGACTTCGGGCGAGAGGTGCTCGAGGAGTACGGCGTCAAGCACAAGGCCGGCTTCCCCGAGCGAGCGTACTTCGCCATAGACCAGGAGGGCGCAGTACGGGCCAAAAAGGTCGAGGACTCGCCCGGGCATCAGCCGGAGGTCGAGGAGCTAAGATCTGGAGAAGGTGCCCTAGAACTACTCGAGAGCCGCTTTAGATGACGGAGCGAAGCGCCCGCCACGGACCGCGAGCAACCCCTCGGGAGGTCGCCGACGCCGTGGCCAGCGCCTTGTTCTTAGGCTACAGCGCTCCGATGCCAGGGGGTGACTCTCGCTACTCGGACATAACGGCAGCCCACGAGGCGCGGCTCCTCGGGGTTCCGGCCCTCGCGGCGTCCCTGTCAGGCGCTGCGGCTTATCCAGTGGGCGAGACCGTCTTCGAGGCGGTCTCGGGCTCTGTGTCCGTCGCCAGGTACGCGGACCTGAGAGCAGCAGGGTACCTAGCGCCGCTGGCACGCGCGGCGCTGCTCGGCGAGCCTTTGAGGAGAACCCTAGGCGAGCTCTCGAACGAGGATGCCCACCTCTTCGCTCGGGCGCTCGAGACCGCCGGGTCGAAGAGTTTCGGACAGAGACTCGGCCGGGCCCTCGACTACGCGCTGAGCGCGGGTCGGGAGGCGACGCTCCGGGACGCGATGCGCTTTGCCGCTGCCGGGGCCGGGACGTCCGGGGAGCCCATGGCCCGCGAATACGCCCGAACTTTCGAGGTCACCCGGGAGCTCGCTCGTCCGGCCCTCCTCAACTCCCTCGTCCGCGTCGAGGCGACCAGGCCCGCGCTCGTGCAGGCGTACCTGGAGGTGCTCTCCGAGGTAGTGGACCTCGACGTGGCGGAGCGGGTGGGGCGCAAGGAAGCCGAGGAAGTCTCGCGCATGGCGAACGGGGTTCTGAAGAGCGGCGGCGTGTACTCGCGGCGGGGTTTGCAGGCGATAACCAACCTGGACGGCCTCCTGCGCTCGGACGGGCGTCTCATGCCCACCGCCACCGAAACTCCCATCGTCGCCGCGGCCTTCCTGCTCGCTCTAGAGCAAGGCAACAGATTACTGAATCACCGCGTACGTCCGGCGCCGCGCAGGTGAATCCTTTCCGGTGGTCCGATCGCCGCGTGAGATAGAATCTCTTCCAACGTATGGTCGTCAAACAGTTGCTCTGGAGGTGTTCTAGAACTTGAAGGCTCTCGTCATCGTGGGGCATGGCTCGCACCTGAACGAGGACTCGAGCTTGCCGGTCTACGAGCACGCGGCGCGTATCCGGGAGGATGACGAGTACGACGAGGTCGTCGAGTGCTTCTGGAAAGAGGAGCCGTCCATGCGCCACGTCCTCGATACCGTCGAGGCGGAAGACGTCTGCGTGGTGCCGGCCTTTATCTCGGAGGGGTACTTCACCCAGCAGGTGATCCCCCGGGAGCTTGGGCTCACGGGGCCCGTGACCCAGAACGACGGCAAGACGGTGCGCTACGCAGGGCCTCTGGGGACCTTCGAGGGGATGGCGGATGTGATCCTGGAGCGCGCCGGGGATCTGCTCAAAGGCAAGGAGATCCCGCCGGGACGCCGGGCGCTCGTCCTGCTCGGGCACGGCACCGACCTGAACAAGAACTCCGGTGGGGTGATCTACCTGAACGCGGAGCGCACAAGGGAGCGCGACCTCTACGACCTCGTAGAGGTGGGTTTCCTGGACCAGGACCCGGAGATCGGCGAGGTCGTGGAGAACGTCGAGGCGGAGAACGTTGTCCTGATCCCCGTGTTTATCGCCGAGGGCTGGCACACCCACGAGACTATCCCTGAGGACCTGAGCCTGACCGGTGAGGTCACGGTCCGCGAGGACAAGACCATCTACTACGGCGCTCCCGTTGGCACTCATCCCTCGATGGCGGGCCTTATAGCCGCCCGCGCCCGCGAGACGGAGCGGGGGACCGAGATTGTCCGAAGCATCTCTTAAGCCCACACCCAGCGTCGCCGCAGCCGCCCGGGAAGCCTTCGCCGCATGGGTAGACGAGGAGCCCGGCGGGCGGGTATTCGGGCAGGTCCTGGTCCGGGCGGCGCCATCCGGTGGTTACTACCTCTGCCATCGGGACGACGCGGGGACCGTGGACCCGGACCTCCACGAAGATCCTAGGGCGGCACGCGAGGTCTCCAAGCTCACCGACGCTGGAGAGTACCGGCCGCTCAAGAGCTCTCCGAACCTCCGGCATGGATGGGCGCTGAGGGTAGAGGGCGTGCGCGGGCTAGGAGTGGCGATGAACTACCTGTACCCGGCGGGAATCGTCCACTGGCACCTGTACCGCGAGGGGAGGCTGGAAATCACCGACTATCGTGAGAACGCCGCGCGTCAGAGTGGTATCTATAAGCGCATACAACGGCTCTCTGACGAGGGGGTGCAGAACGCATCTAAAGCCTGCTGCGAGGACGCGGTCTGCCTCAAAAAGACGCTGTGGAACGTGGACGCGGAGACCACTTTAGAGATGGACCGGGGAGAGGGGGAGATCCCCTGTCCCGAGCCTTGCAGCATCTTCGTCTCCTTCGCCCGTCGCGTGAGGCTCTTCGAGCGGGAGGAGAGGCGAGATCTCGACGCTTCCGGTCTCTCTCCGAGTGAGAAAGAGGATCTCGCCGCCCTAGTCGAGGCCGCTGGAGCCGGGGAGATAAAGTTCGCCCGCGAGGCCGAGTTTGAGGAGCCGTTGAACGAGCGTCGACTGCGCTATCGTAGGCTTACCGTACTCCCAAAGCTGCGCCCTGCGGAGAATTCTAAGTAATACCATGTCCTCTAATACTGGTGCGAGCGTCGCCAACGATTGCCTCCTCGTCCAGCTCGTGCGGAGCTTCTTGGGCCGCGACGCTAAAACGTTCGGCCTTTCGAGGCCGAACGCAAGCTCTTGCTCTATCATCATTACCCTGCACGGTAACGTGGTGGGTATGGAGGAGCGCCGCACCATCGAAGAGACGGTGTGCTGGGTGCCCAGCGTTCGGGACGCGGGGAATAAGAGGAGGAGCGCTCAGATGCTCTAACTGCCAGGTTAGAGCGTCTCGCTGTTTCCTGGGACGCCGTTCCGGGTAGGATTTCCAGACACGTTTTCGGCCCTACGAGAGAAGCACGGAGGTCGTCCGGATGTTCGGCAGAAAAACGCGGGAAAGATTGGCGGGCAAGGCTACTTTAGGCGTCGCCAGGGGTGCGGGCAAAACCGCTCTGGGTGCAGGGAAGGTCCTCAAGGGGGGCGCAAAGTCTAGGACAGCGCGCAAAGCGACGGGCAGAGCAGCCCGCGGCGCAAGCAAAGTGGCGCTCAAGGGCGGCAAACGGGTCGCAAGTCCTGGGCAGTCTGCCGGCTCTCGCTTCCTTAGGTACGGGTTCTTCGCTATCGTCGGCTTCGCGGTCGGCGCCCTCGTTGCCCGTTCGGGCAGCAGGGAGGATACGTCCTCGTCCTGGGGCTCAGGGACGGATATAGGGACCGCCCCTGCTCAGCACCAGCGGCCGGAGGACCCGAGTCGCACCGGGGCCGAGCGGGATTATTCCGACCCCTCCTCCGGACCGCTCGTCGGTCGCAGGCATAGGGGGCGCATCGGTGACGTCCCCGAACAACAAGAGGAGATCGAGAATCGCATTCGGACAAGGGTGGGCGAGGACCCTCGTACCCTGGACGTACCGCACCTCAACGTCGAGGTGAATGAAGGGGTGGCCGATATCCGAGGCGAGGTGCATACCGAGGATGAGAAGCAGGCTGTGGAGGAGATAGCCAACAACGTCGAAGGCATTACCGAGATACGCAACCTCATCACCGTCAACCCCGACGCCCCGAGCAGGGGCAAGGCCGCCGGCGACAGTACGGATCAGACTCACTAGAGCCGGGCCCTAAACCAGAGCGACGAAGTGCACCCCGCCTACTCACGAGTAGCGGGGGCGCTTTTGTTATGCTGAACCGGACGTCGCTCAGTCTCGTATGAGGTCGAGCAGCTCGTCGCGCTCTTTCTCCATCGTTTCGCGGTCTTTGGCCTCTACATTCAAGCGCAGGAGGGGCTCGGTGTTGGAGGGACGGAGGTTAAACCACCAGTCGCCGAAGTCCACGGTGAGACCGTCAAGGTAGTCTATCTGCGGGCTGTCGCGCTTTGAGTATTGCTCCTCGACCTTCTCCAAAGCTGCTTTCTGGTCCTCGACTTCGGAGTTGATCTCACCGGAGCGGATATAGGGGTCGATGGGGGCGAGTAGCTCTGAGAGGGGGTCTTCCTGGCGGCCGACGAGCTCAGCGACGGTGAGCATGGCTATTATTCCCGAGTCGGCGAAGTAGTTGTCCCTGAAGTAGAAGTGCCCGGAGTGCTCCCCACCGAAGGCGGCGTCGTTCTTGCGCATCTGGGGCTTAATGATCGAGTGCCCCGCCTTGGTGCGGATGGGCCTGCCGCCCTCGCGCCGGACCAGCTCCGGGAACGCCTTCGAGCAGACGGCGCTGTAGCAGATAGCCGCCCCCGGCTCCTTTTCGAGGACGTTTTTGGCGACGAGGGTGGCGAGCAGGTCGCCGGAGATGGTGATGCCCTTCTCGTCCACGATAAAGCACCTGTCCGCGTCCCCGTCGAAGGCAACCCCGAAGTCCGCACCCTCGGCTACTACTTTCTCCTGTAGCTCCTCCATATTCTCGGGCTCTATGGGGTTCGGCGGATGGTTGGGGAAGGAGCCGTCGAGCTCGAAGTACATCGGGACGTAGTCGAAGGGTAGCCTCTCGAAGATGGGGGGGAGCATCTTACCCGCCATGCCGTTGCCCGCGTCCACGACTATCTTCAAGGGCCGCAGGCCGTCGGCCTCGATAAAGCTCAAGCAGTGTTCGGCATAGTCAACCGTTACGTCGTCCTCCTCCACGGAGCCCGAGTCGCTCCCGTCCGGTTCGGGGAGATTGCCAGAGGTTATAAGGTCCCGGATCTGGTAGATGCCCTCTTCTCCCGAGAGCGCGATGGCGTCCTCGCGGCAGAGTTTGAGGCCGTTGTAGTCTCTGGGGTTGTGCGAAGCGGTGATCATGGCGCCGCCCGGCTCCCCGAGGTGCCCTACAGCGAAATAGAGGGCGTCGGTAGAGACGAGCCCGATGTCCAGCACGTCCGCCCCGGCTTCGGTCACGCCCTCCACAAACGCCTCCTCCAGTACCTCGCCGGAGAGGCGCATGTCGCGTCCGACTACTACGCGGGAGCCCGAAAGGTCCAGGTAGTGGACGTAGGCACGTCCCACCTGCCGGGCCACGTCCTCGTTCAAGGCGTCGGGGTAGAGGCCCCGGATGTCGTAGGCCTTGAAGATCGACTCGTCCACTGTGTTTACCCCTTCCACGGTGTTCCCTCTATATCTTCAAGTCTTTTGAGTTTTTCGTTACCTCATGTTGTGCTAGAGCCTTCCGGCTCCGCTTCTCCGGTACAATAGCTGAATATGGTCGTTCGTGCAGATCGTCTCGCCCGCGGTACCGTTCGCGACTTCGTCACCTGAGCCGGTGGGAACCCGTTTCGTAAGGCTCGCGGTCGTTTTCTACACGGCGCTGCTTTTGGTGGCCGTGGTCCTGGGCGCTCTGGGGGGGCGGAACGTTTTCGTGTTGGGCGATTCGGCGGTCTTTGCCTTCTCTTGGGGCGCGGTCACCGCTTGTGGCACCGTGGCCTTTGGCATAGGTATCTACCGTTTGTTGCCGGTGCTGCGTAGGATCTCCGACGAGCTCGCCCCGCTGCTCGTGGATGGCGCGAGGGTGAGGGATCTCGTCCTGCTCTCGGTGATGAGTGGTGTGGGCGAAGAGGCCTTTTTTCGAGGTGCGTTGCAGCCCGTTCTGGGAATCGTGGCGACCTCGCTACTCTTCGGCGCCCTTCACGTCGGTCCCCACCGAAAGTACCTCGTGTGGACGTTGTGGGCGGTGGGGGCAGGCTTTCTATTCGGCGCTCTCTACGAGTGGACGGGGGGGCTTCTGGCCCCGGCGACCGCACACGTCCTGCACAACACCGCCACGCTACTCTTGTGGAAGCGGTCCCGCCGGATGCGATCCGGCGCGCACGAAGACGAGGGTTCCAGGGAAATTCCTGAGAAAGATGTGGCGGCGCGGGGGGGAAGGATAAACGTGCTCCCCAACACCACCACTAAGGGTACAGACCGGCGCTGGCCGTTGTACGTATTAGTGGCAGTGGTTCTGGCGGCGTTGGCCCTGAGCGTCGAGGCGTTCTTGAGAACAGAGACCTTCTCGGTGGGGGAGGAGATCGCCTCCCCCGTGGTCCGGGACGTCACCGTGAGCGCGGAGGACAGCCTCTACCCGCCCCCCGACGAGGGCCATTTCAGGGGTGAGGTGGAGACTGTCTTTGTGTACCTGAGTGTCGAGGAGTTACCTACGGGGGAGGATATGGAGGCGCGCGTCGAGAGGGTAACGTCTGAGTCTATGTTCTCACTCCTCTTCTCTCCGGAGCCCGTCATAGGGATTCTAGACGAGCAGGAAGACCAGTTAAGCTCGGGCTCGAACGGGGCGACCGGCATCTTGAAGTTCGCTCTCGAGACGAAGTCCGGCGAGCCTATACCGCCCGGCGACTACACCGTCGAGATCCACAGCCCCGGGACCGGCGACGGGGCGGGTGCTGTGGCGGCCCGCAAGTCCTTCGTGGTCGAGGGATAAAGAGGCTCACGGTTAGTAGATGGCGGTTTTTTAGATACAATGTGTTGCGGTCGGAGAAGAGTACTCGAAATCGCGTGGAGGATCTTTGTCGGGAGGGACGGTTGCGTGTCAAGGATGTAACCCTGGGCCTGGTGAGCCTCGCCCTGATCGGGGCGGGGGCAAGCCTGATCGTCGCGTATTTCGTCGGCTCCGGCGCGCGCAGCGGCGGCTCTTCCGAGGAGGGGTCACAGAACTTCAACGCGCCCGTCCTCGAAGGGGAGAACACGCAGGCGCCCGGGAGGGTGAGTGGGCCCGAGGACAAAACGCTGGTGCTCACCGTGCCTAAGATGGAGATGTTTGACGCTTTGGTACCGAGCACGACGGGGGACGACGAAGAGATGCTCAAGGATTACGCCGCCATCCACCTCAACAGCACGGGCTTCCCGTGGGAGTCGGGGGCGAATACCTACATCGCGGGACATCGTTTGGGCTACCCGAACACCCCGAGCTTCCTCGCCTTCTACGATCTGGATAAGCTGGAGAAGGACGACGAGGTCATCCTCGCCGACGCCGATGGCGGGGTGTACACCTACGAAGTCTTCAAAAAGACCTTTGTGGGCCCGACCGATCTCTCCGTCACCGAGCCGGTTCGGGGGAGGGACATCGTGACGCTCCAGACGTGCACTCTGCCGGACTACTCCCAGCGCCTGGTCGTGCAGGCCGAGAAGGCGGCTTAGCGGCGATGAAGAAGACTCTCGGACATCCTTTGAAGGGGATTTAGGATAGTGCTCAAGTCGCGGCGGGTAGACACAGGGCGCGTGGAGAGCCCCGGCACGAAGAAGAGCGGAAAGAGAAGAGAATCTGAGCAGACGATCACGCAAGCCAGGATGCAGGTGCGGGTCGTGGGGCTCGCGATGCTCGTCGCCGTCTTTTTCGTGATCCTGGGTTTCAGGCTGTGGTACTTGCAAGTCCTGTCGGGGAACGAGTACGAGAACACTGCACAGGCTACGCAGACTCGCTCGGTCAAGATACCTGCGCAGCGCGGTGTGGTCTACGACCGGAAAGGCACGGTCCTAGCGAACAACCAGCCTGGCCTGAACGTCACTATCATACCGAACGCTATCCCCCGAGAGAAGGTCGAAAAGCTGGCCGATGTTCTAGACACCGACAAGAAGGCGGTCGTCGCGAACTACGAGGCAGCGATGGAGTCGGGCAACCAGTACAGCCCGATGCTTATAAAGGAGAACGCGAGCCGCGAGGACGTGATGTACGTAAGCGAGCGCACGGAGGAGTTCGAGGGCCTCGTGGTCAACGATGATTACATCCGTAACTACCCGAAGGGGGAGCTGGCCGCGCACGTACTCGGCTACACTGGGGCGATCACGGACGCAGAGCTTGGGACGGACGCCTTCGAGGGGCTCGCGAACGACTCCGTCGTCGGCAAGAGCGGGGTCGAACTAGCGTACGAGGAGGTCCTGCGGGGGGAGCAGGGCTATAAGGAGTACAACGTGGACGCCCTGGGGCGCCAAGTTGCTCTGCGCAAGGCCGACGGGCGGCGCTACGACGAGCGACCCGAGGAAATCCCCGAACAGGGGCAGCCGGCCAGCGTCAAGGAGCCGGTCCCCGGCAAGGACGTCAGGCTCACCATAGACCTCGAGCTGCAGAAGACCGTGGAGGAGGAGCTCGAGGCGGCGATAGGTCGGGCCCAGGGCAACGGGAGCTCGGGGACGGGCGGGGCCATAGTCGCCATAGATCCGCGCGACGGCCAGATCGTCGCGATGGCCAGCCGGCCGACGTTCGACCCGGAGATGTTTGTCGGTGGCGTCACTGGCTCCGAGGAGATTCAGCGATACGAGTTCCTTAACTCCGAGGAGGCGCACGCCCCGTTTACCAACCGGGCGGTTCAGGGGGCCTACCCCGGCGCCTCGACGTTCAAGCCCTTTACCGGGATGGCGGGCATGGAGGATGGCACCATCGGTCCCGGCACGACGGTGACGGACAACGGCGCGTGCTGGCGCCCATCCAACTCGGGGTGGGGCTGCTGGCAGAGCTGGCGCGAGAACAGCCCCAAGTACCAATTCCTGGGTCCCCACGGCACCCAGAGCTATGCCCAGGCCCTCGGGGACTCGAACGACAAGTTCTTCTACCAAGTGGCTGACTGGATGTGGAACCGCACCGACGATCAGAATTTGCTGCCCAAGTACTACCAGCAGTTCGGCTTCGGCTCGCCCACGGACGTGGATATCCCCGGGGAGAGCGCCGGGCAGGTCCCCACCCGCGAGTGGCAAGAGGAGGTCGGTGCCACCCCCGACGACAAGATGTGGAGCGTGGGCCGGTGGGTGAACATCTCCATCGGCCAGGGCGACCTCCTGGTTACCCCGCTGCAGCTCGCCCGGGGCTTCGCGGCTATCGCCAACGGCGGCTCCCTGGTAACGCCGCACGTGGGCCTCAGCCTCCGCGACCAGGGCGGTGGATCAGAGGAATACCTTACTCCCGAGCCCCAGGGCTCGCTTGGCGTCTCGGACCTTACACTCCAGACCACGCTCGCCGGTCTCAGGATGGTTACCGCCACGGGCGGTACCGCCGAGAACGCCTTTAAGGGCGCGACCCTGCCGATGGTGGGCAAGTCGGGTACCGGCGAGATGGGAGAGCACAGGGACCCGGTGAACTACTTCGTGGGCTGGGCCGAGAAGCAGGACGATCCCCTGGTGGTGCTGGTGATGATCGAGGGCGGCGGCGCCTTCCAGACGGGCAGCGAGGTCACCGCCGCCCCCGCCGCCCGGGCCATACTCGAGTCATACCACGACGCCAGCGGCTCCTCGAGAAACGGGTCTTCGGCCGATTACGCCGCCGAGGCGGCGCGCGGAAACCGCGGCGAAGGTACGCCCGGGGGAGGCTCCGCGCCCACGGCGGCTCCCAGCGGCGTGCCCGCGGGTTAGAGAGCCTCTCTTGCTCCACGCGCTGGCGCTCACCCTACCTAGCCCGCCGTCGCCGGTGATCTTTGAGGTCGGACCCTTCGCCCTGCGCTACTATGGGCTGTGCATCGCCATAGGGGTCGCGGTCGCCACCTGGCTCACCGCCAGAGAGCTCGCTCGCAAAGGCTACGACCGCGCTCTAGCCCTCGACGCCCTGTTCTTCGTCGTGCCGCTCGGGCTCATCGGGGCGAGGCTATATCACGTGATCACGGACTACGAGCTCTACGATGGAAACCCTCACTCCTTCTTCCCCGGCGTCTTCGAGATCTGGAACGGAGGGTTAGGGATCTACGGCGCCGTGGTCGGGGGCTTCCTCGGCCTCCTCCTCTTCGCCCGCATCCGCGAGATGAACCCTTTAGTCCTCGCCGACGCCGCGGCCCCCGGCGTCATCCTTGCCCAGGCCATAGGCCGCTGGGGCAACTACTTCAACCAGGAGCTTTTTGGCCGCCCCTCGAGCCTCCCCTGGGCCATAGAGATAGCCCCCGAGAACCGTCCTTCAGGCTTCGCTAGCGAAGCCACTTTCCATCCAACGTTTCTCTACGAGTCCATCTGGAACGTCCTCATCTTCTTTATACTCCTCTTCGTCGCGAGGCGCTTCGCGAACAGCCTCCAAAACGGCGACATCGCCCTGCTCTACGTGTGCCTGTACTCCGTCGGCCGCTTCTTCGTAGAGACGCTTCGCATAGACCCCGCCTTCCTCATCGGCGACTTCCGCGGCAACCTCTTCGTCGCAAGTGTCCTCGCCCTTACCTTCGCCCTCATCCTCTTCTTGCGCCATGCCGGCCGCTCATCACCGCGCAAACGCCCGACGAACCACTAAAATCGCGCTCTTGACCGTACTCTCCGCAGCGGTTAACTTCTCCCGTAATTGAAAAAATTTTTCGATTGGCGAGAGGAGCGGGCTTGTGTTGGCTGCGGCTATTGGGAAGATGCGGGGCGGAGGATACAAGACGACGCCGCAGCGCGTGGCGGTCTTGCGGGCGCTGGCAGAGGAGCAGCACCAGAGCCTGGAGGAGCTCCGGGCCAGGTGCCCCGAGGTCGGGCTGGTGACGGTGTACCGCGCCCTGGATCTCTTCGGGGAGTTGGGCATCGTGCGCCGGTTAGACCTCGGCGACGGGGCGCGCTACGAGCTCGCCGAGGGCCACCACCATCACATGATCTGCGAGTCCTGCGGCGACATCTCCGAGTTCGAAGAGTGCCCGCTCGATCAAAAGCCTCTGCCGGTCGGGAGCTTCGGATTTGAGGTGCATGCACACAGCATCGAGGTCTACGGTAGATGCGCCGGTTGCAGATAGGTAGGTTGAAGGGCGGGGAGGTCGTGCGGAGAAACCCGACCGTGGTTGCGTGCAGGAGGCCGCGCCGATGAGCGCGATACTCTTGGCACTGCTCGCCGCGGTTGGCTTTTCGGGGGCGAGCCTCCTGGCTTTGCTCGGCGGAGAGTTACGGGCAAAAGGACGATCGTACTCGGCCGCCGTAGCGGCCGGGATCCTGCTCGCCCTGGCGTTCGTGGATCTATTCCCCGAGGGTTTGGAAGTAGCTGGAGAAGCGGCAATCGTCGGCTTCGTCGGAGGGTTTACCCTCCTGTTTTTGACCGAAGCGTTCACCCGCGCCCACACGCACCATGCGCCCGAGGAGAGTGTCCACAAGCACGCCTTAGGACCGTTTGTTCTGGGGTTGGCTATACACAACCTCGCCGACGGCTTCGTCTTGGGTGTCGGCGCCCAGACGTCGGCGATTACCGCGGGGCTCGTCGGGCTAGGTGTCCTCGTTCACCAGGTACCGGTTGGGATCTCGCTGGCCGCGGTTCTCCTGGCCGCGCGGGCGACCCGCACCCGGGTGGTGCGAACGGCAGCGTTGCTGGGACTCGCGATTCCGCTCGCGGCGACTCTGACCATGGCCCTGCCCGCACCGGGTGAGGGGGCTTTGGGTTTATTGACCGGAGTTGCCGGGGGCGTACTGGCCTACGCGGGGGCTGCTCATCTGCTCCCGGAGGCGCAGGCCGAACACCCCAGCAGGGTTACCGCCGGTCTCTTCGCAGCAACGCTCATCATAACCACTGTCAGTTTGATGACTGTGCTAGGCGATTAACTTACGAGCGGAGATAGTGCAGACGAATGCGGATCAAAGCTCCACCCCGGGAGGCGGTTCATACAAAGAGCAGCCAGACGCCCAGAAGCAGAGCTTCGAGGCCGAAGGCGACGAGGGTGGGGGTCGCGGCGGGGAGCCTCTTCTGAGAGGAGACCGTGGGAGCAATGAGGTAGCCGAAGACGAAGCCGCCCACGAGGCCGCCAATGTGGGCGGTGTTGCTCACATTCGGGATCGTGGCGCCCAAGAATAGATTGATCGCGGTGAGGATCAGGAGCTGGTTGATGACGGGGTTACGCAACGAGAAGGTGCCGCGCCGGATGGCGAACCCGAACATGCCTCCTAGCAGACCGAAGATGGCGCCCGACGCACCGACCGCCGGAGAGTCGAAGGCGCCGAAGTACAGGTAAGCTAGGCCCCCCGCGATGCCGCTTATGAAATAGAGCGCGAGGAAGCGGCCTCGCCCGAAGGAGACCTCCGCGAACGAGCCCAGGAAGTAGAGCGAGATCATGTTTATCGCTAGGTGGGCGAAGCCCGAGTGCAAAAAGACGCTCGTAAGGAGACGCCACACCTCCCCTTCGGCTACCAGCGCCGGGACGAGCGCGCCCAGCGCTAGTACCTCCCTCTGTTGCAGCAAGAGCCCTTCACCCAGCGGAGTCCCTACGGTCGTGCCCGCGACGGCCGCCAGCACGTAAACCACCACGCAGGTGGAGATCAGGCCAAAAGTTACGGGTAGACGGGAGAATGCCAAGAGGCGGTGAGGGCTAGCGGCGCTTTATCTCGCGGACAGCGTCGCCGACTTGGACCTTGGTTACATCCTCTAAAGGGCCGCCGAACATGCTCTCGAGGTCTGGGCCCTCGCCCTGTCCCGTGGTGCCGAAGCCCTGGACCTGAACGTTCTCGCCGAACATCTGCTGGAAGATGCGCTGGAGGTTCTCCTGCATCTCGCCGAACCCCGCGCCGCCGAAAGGCGAGTCGACGTCGAAGATGCGAGCGACGGCGAGATTATCCTTGACCTCGGTGACCTCAGCCTTCGCTTTCACGTCCTCCACCGTCCCCAGGGTTTCGCCGGTGTCCGGGTCCCAGACTTCCTCGCCCTCGGGCGCGAAGATCTCGAAAAGCATCCCGGTACGGACGCCATGCGAGCGGCCCCGGTTCACTACGATCTCACCTTTGCCCAGGATCTTTGCGACTTTGCCTTCGACGGTCATGTAATCTTCTCCCTCTAGCGTTTACTTAAGCCTCGAAGATTATATCTCTTACAACGAACCGGTCGTACGCCCGCTAGAATCCGTCGCATGATCGAACCCAAAGCGAAACCCAGAGCGCGTACGAACAGGATAGGACGGCACCTGCCGACTTCCGGTGGGTTTAAGAAGACCTTGTGGCTCGCTCGGGAGCAGGGGTTAGAGACGATCCAGATCTTCGTCTCCAACCCTCAGGCTTGGATCGTGCCCGCGCCCCGCCCGGATGCCGAAGCCTTCGTCAAGGGCACCCCGGAGATAGAGCTCAACCCCGTGGTCGCACACGCGAAGTACCTCATCAACCTCGCCTCTCCAAGCCCCGAACACCGCGAACGCTCGGCCCACGCTCTCGCGGCGGAGCTCGTCGCGGCGGGCTCTCTTGGTGCTCACTTCGTCGTGGTCCACTCGGGCAGCCACGTGGGGAGCGGGGAGGAAGAGGGCGCCGAACGGCTCGTGGATGGCTTGATCCGCGCACGAGAGCTGGCCGCAGCCGAGAACGGGGCGGCGGAGCTGGCGGAACTCCTAATCGAGAACTCCGTCGGTGCGGGTACGCAGCTTTGCTCCACGTTCGATACTCTGGTGGAGGTCGCGGAGAAGGCAGGGGTCCGGGTCTGCGTGGACACGGCGCACGCACACGTCGCAGGGTACGATCTCTCGACGCCCGAGGGCGCCGTGAAGGTCGCGGGGAGACTTGGGACAACGTTGGGAGATCGACTCGCGCTCTTGCACCTAAACGACGCTAGAAACGGGCTCGGGAGCCACCGGGACGGGCATGAAAGGATTGGGGAGGGATATATCTCGGAGGAGGCGTGGCCGGAACTTTTTGTGAGGTTACCCGGGGTCCCGGCGGTGATGGAGACACCACACTTAACACCAGAGGTGGACGCCGAACAGGTGCGGCTCGTCAAAGAGTTGGCGGGAGGGTTGCCCCTTTCGCCGTAAGGGGTATAGAATCTCCACTATGAAGACCCTGGAGATCCGGCCGCAGCAGGAGAAGACGGATTTGCTCTCGGCCATCGGCGAGACGCTGAGGACGATCCGTACCGAGCGAGGGCTCACCTTGCGCCAGGTCGCCGAAGGCGCGCACGTCTCCATCTCGTACCTCGCGGAGATCGAACGGAGCGAGAAGGACCCTTCTTCTCGAGTGCTCGAAAGCATCGCTGGGGGGTTGGAGATCGAGGTGGGGGACCTGCTCCTCCGCATCGCCTCTACTCTGGAGCCTGAGGCTCCCGCCGCAACGCCGGTCGCGAGCAAGCTGGCCGCGTAGCTAACCGGTCAGCTATTCAGCACTTCAGCTAGTAAGTTTCGCTCTAACCTTACGTTGCGTGCCTCACCCTATTCAGAAGCCGGTGAGCTAGTAGCCGCCGAGAAAGTACGCGAGCAGTACGGTCAGGAAGTTGTAGGACGTGTGCGTGATGAAGGTCGCGGTGGTGTTGATGCGGCTTCTCAGGAAGCCGAGCGCGAGGGAGAAGACGAAGATGTAAACCAGGATCACGCTGGGTCCGTACTGGACGTGCAGGGCGGCCCAGAGCACGGAGGTTAGCACTATGCCCAGACGCGGCTGAACGGCGCCACGGAAGAGAGTCTCCTCGCCTATCCCCGCACCGAGGCCGATAAGGAGGGCGAAGAGGACCGCCGCAACGGGGCTCAGGCCCCTGGGGCTAAGGAGCCCTTCCGAGACCTCCCCGACCCGCTCGAAGAGATCGGGTTGCAGGGCGGCGAAGAGCCAGTCGGTGGCGAACGAGAGCAGGAGTGCCCCGACGACGAACAGAGCTACGACCCCGAGCTGGGGCAGGTTGATGGGACCGTACCCGAGCCGGAAGAGGGTCTCGCGGAAGTTTCGCCGGAGGCCGAACCCCACGCCGCAGAAGGCGACGATGACCAGGGGTAACTGGCTGACAACGACCGCGAAAGGCGAGAGCCTGCCTATCGAAGAGAGTTGAGAGCTGACGCTCTCCGGGTCCAGCGCGAAGGCAAAAAGGCCGATCACGTTGGCCGCTAGAACGACGACAAAGGTCCAGAGCGCGAAGAAGACCGGCGGGTCGGACCACCAGCCGACGGAGAAACGGTCCTCGAAGATATGGCTCTTGGCGAGTCCGGAGGCTTCGTAGCCCGTGTTCTCTGCGTATCGGGCGGCCACTTGGGAGCGACGTAGGATCTTTCGTAGCGGCGGGATGCAGAGGGAGATACCGGCGAGGCTGGCGAGTATGATGATAATAGCCGAGACTGCGGAGAGAACCGGCGCGTTCGAAGCAGGGATCACACCCAGGGCCGCAAGGAGCACGATCAGAGCAATCGCCAGACAAGGGATGCTAAGGAGGATAACGAGCAGGCTGATCTCCGCCGCCTGATTCTTCCGGCTCCACTGGGCCAGAAGCGATACCCCTCCCACGAAGAGGATGCCGAGCAGCGTCTCTATCACTGTGCCCAGTCCTCCATCCGAAAAACCTTTCTAAGAACGACTAGCAGAACCGCCGAGAGGGTAGCACACAAAAAGGACCGGCCCGCGGATCGCGCGGGCCGGTCGTACCATCGGACCAGAAGGGGGTGGTACATTGCCTGTAACTTAACCGTCCGGTGTTATTCCCAAAACGAAAAACCTCCCGAGCTACGCTTGCGCGCGCGGCTATCCCGAGGGCGATTCTAAGCTAGAACTGGTCAGGACGTGAACAGGAGGAAGCGCTGTGAACGGTGTGGAACAAGAGCCCCCCAAACGAGCTTGTAGTCACGCTCAGGGGCATCGCTGCGGGTGCCAGATAGAGATATACGGGAGATCCCACAACCTCACAGCGCCGCTCCTGGCTGCACCGGTTCTTCTTCGGGCCGTGAGCGCCGAGGGAGCTTAATCGCGGTCAGGGTGGAGGATAATGCAGTTTTCAGAGGTGGGGTAGGTGCAAGCTGTATTTTCTCGCGCACAGAAACGAAGGTATGACTCCTGCGAAAAAGGTGTATCCCGATCCCTTAGGCTTGAGTCTCACGAGTATCAAATATCCTTACTCTAGGAAAGGAGGCCAAGAGATGGGAGCGAGGCGACCGAGGCGGCGATATAACAGGAACGTCGAGCTGTTACTCGGCATCCTGGTGATCGTGTTAGTTGTGGTCCTCCTAGCGTGGCTGGTCGACTGAGCTGCTGCATATCTATCCAACCTCGCTACATGTCGTGTTGCCCATCCTGCCTAGCAGGGCGCGAAACAGCACTTAGCCTCGGTCCTAACGCATAGCGATGCGGCGGGCTGTATACAGGTTTCGGAGAAGGCCTCTTCTTAGGTAGCTCGTTGAATAGAGGCCACCCGTCCCCTAGCTCTAGACGTTGGCTCTTTTTAGAAAAGTAAGTAGCTTTATCTAGCTTGTATCAGCTAGTAGTCCATTTGTACTACTAAAAAATAGTTGGTTTTGCGGATGCACAAGACCCTCGTCCGCTTCCATACTTAATATCGAGGCATGTTAGGGAGGTGCGGTGAGGGGGTGAGAACCTTGCCAAGCTCTTCGGGTAGGTTTCTCGCCCCACCGTGCTGGGAGAGGAATCGTAGAGCGTTGAACGAAAGGAGTGGGGGACGATGACATTAGCGGGGTTCTTCAGCGGGCTTGAAGCCCAGAGCGAGATAACCGACTTGCTAGATATGCTGTACGGTAGCTACGGCGAGCGGCTGATAGCTAACTACAAGAAGGCAAGCTAGAGTAGCCTGCTAACTAGGCGGGACTGATCATCCCGCCCTATACCCAGCAAGGAGGATTAACTCACATGCGCTCCCGACCGCTGCCTGTAACCGTTGCGCCATCCTACTGGCGCTATTTAGCTTGTTGAGTCTCCCGGGCCCGTTGTTGCCTGGGTCGGAAGGAGTACCGGCGGTTGTCCTTTACTCAGGCATCGCGCTAGTCGTTGTGGGCATCGTTGTTGCCGTCGGATTATGGATGCTAAAAACGTGGAGCTTCTGGCTCACCATTGTTGTTTGTGTGCTCAACATCCTTTTGGGAGCGCCGGGGTTAGTCATGATGCCATCCGCCGGACTGTAAGCCGTTATCGCAGTACAGGTCATAGGCTTTGCCCTTATCATCCTGCTGGTAGTGCGTCCCACCACTCGGCGTGCTTTCGCCACCACCTGAGTTTCCGAGAAGACACTCCTTCTCGGCAGCTCGGTGAATAGAGGCAACGGCAAATCCCTAGCGCTCTCTACTAGGTTCGTCCCAGATAGGTCTTGTCGGGATCTAACATCCTGGCCCTCTTTCCTACTATCAAGACTATCCACAAGAGGGCGGCAGCTCGAACACGCATAGCGCTAGTACGGGTCATGGCACACGCTCTCGGCGAGGTGAGTACCCGGGACGTGCTAGGCTGGTTCGTTAACTGCGGTTACCAGGGCTCGTAGATGTGGCCGTAGGAGGCCGGGTCTCAAGCGGCTCTTCTCTTACCAACCTTCCTACGAGTGCTCCGGCGTAAGCCCCCACGAAAGCGACGACCAGAGCCGCCCAGGATTCGTAATTCTGATGCAGCGCGATGCCAAGCGCCGGAATCCACAAGCCTACGGCCAAGGCCCATTGCCAAGTCCGTGCCGGGTGGACGGTGCCCAAGAACCCGCAGCTAGAGGCCACCGCCAGTGCGGAGATCCCTGTGTCGTCCCAACCGGGGCTCGCGTCGACCAGCGCTATCAGCAGCCCGACGATGAGAGCCAGGTACATCAACAACTTCCGCCGCATCGTCTTGCTCCTTTCTGTGAGTGCGGTCGCCGCTAGGTCGGAGAGGGTGCGCGCCCACAAACGAACCAGGCCGTTTACGCCCCTATGCCCTAGCTCTTCCCTACAAAGGTCCCGGAAGGCCTGCCTCATATGCGCAACGTACTCCTGCCGGAATTCGGCCGGGTACGCCACGAGTAGCGCTCGGTAGACGCGCTCCGAAAGGCGCAAGGTCCAATCGTGCCGCTCAGAGTCAGACACTGCGCAACCTCAACCTTTCTCTTGCTGGTACTCTCCTGCCTCGTCCTAGCGCTGAGTGAGGTTTTCGAGGAAGACATAGCTCATCAGCGTAACGAGTAACGAGAAGCTAATGGCCGCCACCGCGATGTTGGCAAGCTTCATCTTCAGCTTCACGGTGCTCACGACCTCGTCTCTCTCCCTGCCGACGCTAAACCGCAGGACGGCATAAGCGTTCAGCGCCAGGGCAAGGACGAGGCCGCCGAGGAAGACCACCGGTGAAACCAGGTTGAACCAGTGCAGCCTTTGCGGGTCGGCAAGCAGCGATTCTAAAGGATCGAACAATATTCCCACTCCCAGCCCGTACTTCAGAACCGACGCGGTCACGAAGAACAGCGGGGCCAGAATGAAGACGAAACCCACCGCGGCCAACGCACCCTTGCTCAAGGCTGCCTCCTCATCGCTCGTCCTGCCCAGATCATTCCTTCTTTGCGCAAGCGCTGATACTGCCAGATCGGACAACGCGCGCCCCCAGATCCTGATGAGCCACGCAGAATCCCCTCTTTGCCGCTCCTCCCGCAGCAGGTCCGAAAACGCTTGGGCCATTTGCGACCCGTAGGTGTCCCTAAAGCGCCTGGGGTACGCCGCGAGCAGCAGCCCGTAGACTCGCTCGCAGAGCCGCGACGCCCGGTCGGTATCCCGCTCGTGCATCACGCACCCTCTGGCAGCGGCCCAGGTCCGCGCCCCGATGGCAACCGTTTCTCGCGTGCCACACTCACCAAGGCGGCCAAACGCTCAACCTCCGCACCGGCCACCCTACGACCGAAGTCGGTTAAGCGGTAGTAGCGGCGCCGCTCGTCGTCGAGGTTTGGGTCCGGACGCTCGTCGGACTCCTCGATCAGGCCTTCTGCCAGCATCCGCTTGATCGAACCGTACAGTGTCCCAGGGCCCATACGCGTCTTCCCGGCGGTGCGCCACTGGACCTCCCGCATGATGCCGTAGCCGTGGCGTTCCTTGTCGGCCAAAGCTAGCAGAATGTTCAAGACCGCCGGTGTTAGGGGCAAAAGCTCGTCGGGGTCACGCGCGTCTTTTCTCATTGGAACGTCCTCTACCTATGCATCCGTGTTAGATATATCATATACGGATACAATTACGGCAAGCCGGTCGCGTGTCAAGAGGGAAATCACCTATTATCGGCCTCTAGGGCGTTAAAAGGCGTGCAAGGCGGCTCATAAGCACTGTGTGCTCCCTGAGGCTCGATACTTATGTAAGAGGCTGTAGGCGTTTATGTTTCCGAGAAATAAGATCTCTCGGCAGCTCAGTGAATAGAGGAAGCCCACCCCCCTTAGCTCAAGTCCCGTAACTAGGTGTTAACTGGATCACTCTATGTGCCTTGTACATATACCCAACGGTGTTATGGTCTTACGGTCATTGTTTAACTTTTTGGGCGGGCCACCCACCGTGGGTTGTCGAGCGCTCATGATTTTTTAGGAGGTACGTATTGCGACGCATAATGTTGGCAGTTTCGCT
>DATDKT010000234.1:0-3424 GCA_036519775.1 Rubrobacteraceae bacterium | reverse complement strand
TCGCTCCATGGCGAAGTGAGGGATCTCGAAGCCAAGCAGGTAGTAGAGAAGTACGTCCAAGCGCCGCGGCACGCGCGAGCGGAGGATCACGCGGGTGCTCTTCTCATCGATCGGCTCCACCACGAACGGCCCCCAGCCCTCCAAAACTATCGCTCTGCCCGGCTCGAAGGAGGCAACCTTAAGCCCGAAGGCGGGATGCAGAAACACCCTCTCCCCCACCTCCCGGTGCTGCCACTCCGGGTGGATGCGATCAGCGTTGCGCATCCGGCAGCCGGCCAGGTTCTCTAGCCACTCGTAGCTGTAGAAGCCGCCCCTGTCCTGCCCGATCTGCGCCAGCCACGGCCACACCTCCTCGACGGGGACGCTGACGGTTATAGACCGCGTGGACTCTATCGCGGGGTTCGGTACCAGATCGTCGCCCGGCAGCGGTTTGCCCACCTCCTCGTCCGTAGCACCCCACCTGAGGTGCCAGGGGCGCACGACGAGGGCGTACGCCCAAGGGAGTACCGCCCCGAGGATCACGAGCGGTCGGAGCAGGCGAGCGGTCCGCTTCTTTGGACGCATGATCCGGCCGGTTGCGATAAACAGTGTGCTGGCCGCCACGAAGAGGTCGAGAAGGAGTGACGAGCCAATCGTTACGCCAAACGCTCGTGCGATCCCTGTTAACGAGGGTTTTTCTCCTGGTGCGCTCGCCTGATCGCCACGCTCGTGCCCCTCCGTCGGTTCGGTGCTCACCTACAGTGACTCCTTTCAGCGCAACATCCACTCGAACGCTTCTGATTACGATTGTTGGGGAAGCGTCTCACTTTCGAGACGCCCTAGCTGGAAGAGCCTTCGGGCGAGGAGGATGTACCATATCCACAAAACCGGGCCAGAGACAACCGAGAGGAATAAACCTATCATCGGCACGTAAAGGCCAAATCCGATTACATTTCCCAAGATTCCTGCATAAGCAGTTACTCTGCTGAAGATATTGCTCCGTAGCATTACAGCCCCGATTATTATTCCCGCAACGGACCCGAGGACGTAGCTCACATGGAACGAAGTGCCCTGGTAGGTAGCGATCATCGCCTGCCCTGCCGCCAAGAAAGTAGATCTCTGCGCCTCGGTCGTGGCGACCGCATATCCCTCGCTGAGGGAGAGCATCTCAAAGGCCGTGTTCGATGCGAAGTAGACCGCTATCGCTAAAAAGAAAAGGGCCGTACCGATTGCCATAAGATATTCACTGGCTCGTCTGAGGACAACGTACAGAGCGAGAACGATCGGGACTAAGAGAACATAGTCAGCCATGAGCAAGAGATCCATGGAGAGGAGTCCAAGAAGCCAGTTGTCCTGAAATAGTGTGAACCAGTCGATTACGGTACCTTCAAGCGGTGGTGGCCAGACGATAAAGACGATCACATGGAGTGGAATCAACACTGCTGTGATCAGGGCAGCCGCTCCGCCGACTCTGTAGAGAGGCTTCCAGACGGAGTCTGTCGTTCCACCATTAGACTCATCCATGCCCTGAGACCTCCTTATTATGGTAGGAGTGATAGGAGAAGTGATCCTCCCCGAAGTTTACCCTCATGAGCTGAATACCCACCTCAAGCCCACGTTTGCGCAGCGCCGTCGCGACTGCCTCAGCAACTTCCTGCGTTGAGGCGTAAAGGGTTGCATATGCTACAAGGACCGAAGCTGATACGGTGGTCTCCTTCCCGCAGCCAGAAAGGGTCGGCTCTCCGGGCCGGCCGAGAGAAACCTGGCACTCGGTCACCCCCAACCGTGCCACGTACTCCTCGAGCTGGTGCTCCCCACGGACGGTCTCCTGCGCCTTCTTTATGTACTGCGATATGAGGCGCTTGTCTAAACCTTCCACACCCTCCCAACTTCTCCCCTGATTCATCACGTCTATGTGGTCAATGTACTCTCGGGAGGTGACGATGCCTTGAGTAAATTGGCTCATCTGGCTAGCAAAAATCGACCAAAACGGGGCGTACCATGCCGCGGGTCTGGCAGAAGATAGTCAATTTAGACGGTGAGAGGAGCAGGATAGATCATGCGCAGCCCTTAGCTGGTAAGTAGACTGCCTGCGTACGCCAGAGCAAAGAGAGGTACGGAAGATGTCAGCTCGTTATGAAGAGGCGTTGAAACACATCAGGGAGGTTTTCGGAGACCGCTTGAAGCGAGGGTCGGTTCAGGAAGGAGAGAAAGCTCCCGATGAAGCCCTGGCCTTGGTCTCGCCGATCAACGCTAAGGAGGTGGAGCTACTCGCAGAGGTGGCTGAGCGTTTCTCTGTGACTCTGGTCGGCCAGGGCGCAGGGACAGGCCGCGGAGCCGACATGCAGAGGGATAGCATCGTGGTTCGCTTTGACCTCATGGGTGGCATACGTTTACCTGATTTGGACGAGTTCTGGGTGGAAGCCGAGCCAGGGGCGCTGCTGCTGGAGCTGGACAACAACCTACACACTCAGGGGCAAGGCCTCACGGTCTACCCCACAAGCGCTCCCCGGGCCACCATCGGCGGGTGGCTGGCCCAGGACGGCCTGGGGGTGGGATCGTTCGAGTACGGCTGGTTGTCGGAGAACGTCCTCTCGGCGGACGTGGTGCTCCTGAAAGGCGGACGCCGGACGATACGAGAAGACGACCTGCGGTCTTTCATGGAGGTGGGAGAAAGCGTGGGGCTGGTGGTGGGTGCGAAGCTCCGGACACGGCGCGCGGACGTGGACGTGCCCTTCGCCGCTCACTTCAAGGCCCCGGAAGACCTCGCCGGTGCCGTGGCAGACCTCAGCGATGCGGGCACCCCGCTCTGGCACCTGGCCTTCGTCAACCCCGGGATGTCGCAGGCTAGGGGCCTCGGAGATGATTACCTGCTCTTCGGGGCCTACCCCGGCAAACGGGCCAAGGACGTCGAGGAAGGCCTCCGGGACACGCTCGGGCCACGAGGGGGACGCATGCTTCCGGCAGCCGACGCGTACCGCGTGTGGGGGGAGAGGTTCTTCCCGGTGGCTCCCTCCCACCCTACCCCCGCACCTGAACGCGCGCTCGTCCCCCTAACAGAGTTAACAGGAGTTCTGGACGGTATGCAGGATCGCCCGGAGGAGAACGCCGTTCAAGGCACCGTGTCCCGGTCTGAGGAGGTGCTCCTCCTAACCTTTGACGCCCGCGAGGAGGGCTGGGTTCGGTGATCACGGGGAGATACACCACGAGCAGGGGACGTGGAGGACTTGCTATCCGCCGAAAAAGCCGGAACTCGCTCCCGACTTCCTTCTATCTTATATGTTTTTACCTGCAAATTGCGTATTTCCGAGAGTGGGCCTGCCTGGACTCGAACCAGGGACCTCTTCCTTATCAGAGAAGCGCTCTAACCGGCTGAGCTACAGGCCCTAATCGGGACTCCATCGTCTCCGGCGGAGTTCATCGGGGTAATTTATAACACGAAAGG
>DATDKT010000233.1:0-4250 GCA_036519775.1 Rubrobacteraceae bacterium | reverse complement strand
ACCTGCTAAACCAGAGAGGTAGTCTGCCCCTCCACTGGCGTGGATCACGTCATCTTTATCTGTGCCTACCAGGTCGTCGGGACCGGAGGTGCCATCTATGGTATCGGCCAGGGCCACCCCGCCTCCTAAGAGCAGCACTCCTAGCCCCATGGTAGCCATAATCAGTAATGCCCTTCGTCTCATGAGGAGATCCCCCTCTTTTGCTCATAGGGGGCAGCTAACAGACCATATCTCTTGCCCGCCCCGCTTAGCTAACGAGGGCAGTATATACACGTTCACGAGGGACGACATTTCCTCCTCCGAAGGCTCTCTCTGTGTGTGACATCTCGGTCTCTCTATTCAGCGAGCTGCGTAGAAGGTGAATTCTGCGAGCTTCGGGGGTGTCGAGAAGGGTCACCACCTTTAGACTAGGCGGGTGGTGACGGAGACCGATCTGAAGCTGGGCGACGGCCGCACGCTACATGTGTACGACACGGGCGCGGACGATGCGGCCGGCCGACTCGCCGTTTTCTGGCACCATGGCACGCCGAACATCGGCGCGCCGCCCGAGCCCCTTTTCGCGGCCGCGGCCCGGCTCGGCATCCGCTGGGTGTCGTACGACCGGCCCGGCTACGGCGGATCTACCCCCTACCGAGACCGGGATGTGGCATCGGCGGCCGATTACGTCTCGTGCGTCGCCGACGCGCTGGGCATCGACCGTTTCGCGGTCGTGGGACACTCCGGCGGCGGTTCGCACGCCCTGGCATGCGGCGCGCTGCTGCCAGAACGCCTGCTGGGCGTGGTCAGTGTGGCCGGGATGGCCCCATTCGGCGCCGAGGGGCTTGACTTCTTCGCTGGCATGTCGGACTCTGGCGTGGCCTCGCTGCGCGCCGCCGAGGGACGCGCGGCGAAGGAGAGGTACGAGGCGTCAGGCGCCGAGTACGACCCGGAGATGTTCACCCCGGAGGACCACGCCGCGCTCTCCGGTGCGTGGTCCTGGCTGCTGGACGTCGTCAACCCGGCTGTGGAGGCCGGACCGGGCGGGCTCATAGACGACGACCTCGCCTACGTCGCCCCGTGGGGATTTGACCCCGCGCGGGTAGTCGCGCCGGTCCTCCTCCTGCACGGCGGCCGGGATCGGGTCGTGCCCAGCTCGCACGGCGAGTGGCTCGCGTGCCGCTGCCCCTCGGCAGAACTGTGGCTGAGCCCGGATGACGGGCACATCTCGGTCCTCCACTCCGGCGCGGCGTCCATGGAGTGGCTCCGGGAACACGCCGACCAAGGCTGAGCCCTCCGGGCCGTCGAGCCAGGCCCGACTAGAGGCCGCCATCCTCACTCTATTCACCCGAGTGCGTGGAAGGAAGATTCTCCGAAGTCTGTATCCAGCATCGCGCATGGGAGCGGGCAGAAAGACACTCTTTGGTTGAGCGAGGCCGGGATGCGCCGCGAAGGCGACCACAACTTCTGGTGACCGCGGATACAAATTCACGGTTACGAATGCCCTTATTCGTGGCCACGAATAAGGGCATTCTGGCTGCGTTGGTGTATCTGTCGGTGTAGTAGGGGCCGGAAGGAGTTCCGGCCTTATCCTGAGCTTCCCGTTCATGCTGCAAATGGGCTGCTCTTGAAGCGGAGGAGGAGGGATTCGAACCCTCGATACCCCGTTGAGAGGTATAACACCTTAGCAGGGTGCCGCCTTCAACCACTCGGCCACTCCTCCGGATCACAGCAGTATATCAAAGACATGTTGCGTCTTCGTGCGCCGGCCTCTGACCCTTCTCCTAGCCGTCTTAGACTCTGGTCTCTTCGTCGGTAACGTCGGGCTTGTAGTGAGCCGGCTCGGCGTCAAGGATCTGCTCGCCTGAGACCTTCTCTTTAATCCTGACGAGCGTGGCGTTGAGGGTGGCGCCGAAGAGGATCGTCAGAGAGGAGATGTAGAGGTAGAGGAGCAAAATGATGACAGTGCCTATCGAGCCGTAGATCTTGTTGTAGGTATTGAAGTCGCTACTCAGATACAGGTTGAAGGCGACGCTGGCGAGCACCCAGAGCAGGATGCCGACGACGCCGCCAGGTGTGATCCAGCGGAACGGCTGGTTGGCGTCAGGGGCGAAGTAGAAGAGGAGGGCTACCGTCGTGATCATGAACAGGAGCGCCGCGGGCCAGCGCACTATGTTCCAGACGAACATGAACTCATCGCCGAGAGTAAGTACCTCGGCGAGCGTCCTTCCGATGGAGGGGCCTGCGACCAGGAGCAGTACTCCTATCAGTATGAACGCCGAAAGGCCCAGCGTCATGAGGATGGCGATGCCCCTGACCTTCCAGAACGGCCGCGTCTCCTGCACGTCGTAGGCACGGTTGAGGGCGTTCATGAGGGCCGCGAAGGCTCCCGAGGCGGCCCAGACCGTCCCGAGGATGCCGACGGATAGGAGGCCTGGCGCCGTGTCCTCGTTACGGAGCGTGTTCTCGGTGTAGGTCCGGATCAGGTCAAAGACCTGCGCAGGCAGGAGCCGCCTGAGGTAGTCGAAGAGCTCAGCGGCGAACTGCGGGCTTGCGCTCGAGAAAGCGTCGAGGATAGCAACGCAGAACAGTATGAAAGGAAAGATAGCAAGGATCAGGTAGAAAGCGAGCTGTGCTCCGAGACCGAAGGCGTCGTCGCGCATGAACTCCTTTACGGTCGCCTTGAGCGTCTCATAGCGGAGAAGGTCCCTCAGATCGCCGAGGAAGTTCCCTAGCGACCCGCGCGCAGGCCTTTGGGCAACCTCCCTGAGCTTCGTCTCGGCCGTGTCTGATGCCACCTGGGCGTAGCTCCCTTCTCGTAACCAGCCCTATTTTAACCGCAATCCCCATTGCGGAGGGCGAAGACGCTAATCCGGTAAGCCCGGCCGGTCGTATAAATCTCTGTATGGAAAGGTTGGTATCGGGGAGTGCCGAATGTCTCGCGCCGGATCACGGGCGCGGATGGGATATCATCTGCTCCGTGTGGCGTGAGACCGGAGTGTCCGTTATCGCCGGCGGTCGGGGAAGGCTCTGGATGGACCGTGTAAAAGACGAGGTTCTGGTGCGAAGGGTGGCATCCGGGGACGAACGCGCCCTCACTGGACTCTACGATCGCTACGCCGGGCTGGTCTACGGAACGGGGATGCGTTACCTGGGAGACAGGGGGACGGCTGAGGAGCTGGTGCAGGACGTCTTCACCTCAGTGTGGAAGAACGCGGCTGGCTTCGACCCCGCGCGGGCGAGCTTCGCCACGTGGATGTACCGCATCACCCGCAACCGGGCGACAGACCTGATCCGTCGCCGCAAGGCGCGTGTTAGGACCGTCGACGGCGAACCGCTCTTCGAGCCAGGAGAGACGGACCCTTCTGGCGAGCTCTCGCAGAACTTCGACGTGGCCGCCGCGCTCTCGCGGCTCACGCCGGTTCACAGGGAGGTGCTCGTCCTCGCTTACTTCCACGGCCTCTCCCAGCGCGAGATCTCCGACCGCACCGCTACGCCCCTGGGTACTGTAAAGAGCCGCACCACTGCGGCGCTGCGCGCCCTGCGCGAGACTATGCGGTTCGACGAGGATCGGTGGTCCGCCGATGAGTGAGCACCCTGACACAAGGAACCTCCTCGGCCCCTACGTGATGGGCAACCTCGAACCGTACGAGGAGCGGGAGGTCGAGGATCATTTGCAAGGTTGCGTGAGTTGCAGGCAGGAGGCTCAAGAACTGCGGCTGGCCCACGAACACCTCGCTGACCTAGCGTACAGCACCGAGGCGCCACCGGAGGATCTCAAGGCCAGGGTCGTGGCAAGGATACCGCGGCGTGAAGCCGGCCGACGCGTCCCGATCTGGGTGGCCGCGGTCGCCGCGGCCTTCTGCGTGCTCGCGGTGCTCGGGGTGTTCATCACCCCTGATCTCTTTGGGGCCCGGGCCGCGGCGACCCTGAGCCCCACCGGCCGCGCCCCCGATGCTGGCGGTGAGGTGAGCATCCGGGGCACCGGCGAGAACATGGAGATGCGCCTCGAAGCGTGGGGATTGCCACCATGCAAGCGCGAGCAGTACTACGAGCTGTGGCTCGTCGAGGGTGATGAACGAGTAAGCGCAGGGAGCTTCACGGTCGGACAGAGCGGCCGGGTCGACGTAAGGTTGAACGTTCCGAGGTTCGCCGATTCCTACCCCAAAGTGGGCGTAACTGCCGAGTACGACAAAGACCCCCGCGCCAGCGACGCGAAGATGCTCTCAGGCGAGTTGCACCAGCTCTGAGAGAGGCGTGCGGAAGGCCTCGGC
>DATDKT010000232.1:0-15513 GCA_036519775.1 Rubrobacteraceae bacterium | reverse complement strand
GAGAGCCAGGTTTAGAACGACGCTGGGCCGCTCCGCGGGCAGAGGCGAAATCACCGAGGGCCGGCCACTCCCCGGCCCCCTTTCTGTTCCAGCCTCCTCTCGGAAGGCCCGAGAAAGGTCGACCGAGAACCCTAAGAGAAGGCCGTATGGCACAATAGATACATTATCGAGACCGGCGCTCGCTATTATTCCTCCCTCCTAAAGCCCCGGTCCCGGATTTTGAGCTTTCAGCCGTCAGCAGTCAGTCAAAATGCCGAAAGACGAAGGCTTGGCAGAGCAAAAGAAAAGGTTGTCGATGGACCTTCCACCCTACTCTACGCTTCGGTAAACGCTACAGACCGTCGCGTGAGCAAGAGAAGCCGACGGCTAATTGCCTCCGAACGATGCCGCGCGCTTCTCCAAGAAGGCAGAGATCCCCTCGCGGGCGTCGGCCGTGCGCGAGATGTCTGCGATGGCCCGCGTCTCGTGCTCCATCTGGGTCTCCAACGTCTCCGTCCAGCCGCCGTGCAGCAGCCGCTTGGAGGTTCCGAGCGCCTTTGTCGGGCCGGCGGCGAGCCGATCCGCGAGCTCGGCGGCCTCCTCCATGAGGTCCTCGTCCGGCACGACACGGGTGATGATGCCCCACTCGAAGGCTTCCCGCGCGGACAGTTCCCGGCCGGTGACGGCGAGTTCCATCGCCCGCCTGAGGCCCACCAGGCGGGGCAGGTGGTACGTCGAGGACCCATCTGGCGTGAGGCCGGCTTTGGAGTAGGCCATGGCGAAGCGGGACGACTCGGTCGCGAGGACGAGGTCGCAGGAGATCGCCAGGCTGAACCCTCCACCGGCCGCGGCGCCGTGAACCGCCGCTACCACCGGCGGGTCCATGCGCGTCATACGCGAGATGGCGCCGTGCAGGTAGGCGGTGAGCTCCTTAAGGAGACGGGGCAAATCTTCACCCTGCTCGGCGAAATCCTTCAGGTCGCCGCCGACGCAGAACGCATTTCCCGAACCGGCGAGCACCACCGCCCGGATGCTGGGGTCCTCGTCGCAGCGCAGCGCGGCTTGCAGCAGCTCCCGGCCCATCTCCAGGTTGATCGAGTTGCCCGCCTGCGGCCGGTTGAGGGTGATGTGGGCGACGCCGTCGCGAACTTCGAACTCTAGCGTATCGTACTGCATAGTGCGTTATCTCCTTATATACGGGTGACGAAAGCGGCAACTGCCTCCCCAATCTCGCGGGGGAGTCCTCCTGAACAAAATAGGAGCCCCGGACCGTTACCTCTCTCTGGTTCGGCCAGGAACGGCAGAGTTTGCGCTGGGCGCCTGCGAGGATCGTGCCCGGCTCGGCGTTTACGAAGAGCTTCGGTATCTCGCTCTCCGACAGCCACTTCGAGTAGCTGGCTACGATCTCTACGACGTCCTCGGGCTCGCCGTTTATCGGCAGCTCCCGGGGCCAGGCGAGGCTCCAGCGAGCGTGGGGTTCGACGTGGGGATCACGTTGCGCCACAGATACGAAGAGGTGGGGTTGCAGTGCAGGAAGACGATTGGGTCTCCCTCACCAACGTCCACGTAGGCTATCTCCGCGTCGAGTACGGTGACGCGCTTGCGCTCGTAAGTGTCGGTGGCCGGGATAGGGGTTTCGGTCACGTAAGGTCTCCTGTCAGTCTCCGGAGGTAACCTAGTGCGGGGTGCGCATGCCGGGCTCGTGCTCGCCGAAGACGAGCTCTCCCGCGCGGAAGCGGTCGAGGTTGTACGCTTTCAGGCCTTCCCTGCGGGGGCTGCCTTCGAGGATCCAGGCCGCAAACTCGGCCCCCACGGCGGGTGCCTTTTTGAACCCGGTCCCGCTCCACCCGGCGGCGATATACAGCCCCTCCGGTCCTTCCGGCCCTAGAATGGGTCTCCCGTCCGGGGTCACGTCCAGAACACCGGCCCGGCCCGAGCGGTAGGGGGCGTCGCGCAAGCCCGGAAAGCGTCGGCTCAGGAGGTCCGCCGCCGCTCCCGGGAGGTCGGGGTCGGGCTCTGGGTCCCACACGTCGGGGTCTTCGAGGTGGGAGAAGCGGTCCCGGAGACCGATGAGGGCTGCGCGTTCGGCGGCGGGCCGGGCGTAGAACCCGAGCACGGAGTCTACGATCGTCAGGTGCGTCGCTAGAGCGTAAGACCTCTCGAATAGCGCCACCTGCACCCGAGCGGGCTGTATCGGAAGCTCCAGACCCACCCCTACTGCGAGCGGTACGGACCACGCCCCGGTGGCGAGTACCACGACGGGCGCGTCTAGTGGACCGTCCCTGGTCTCTACCCCGGTTACCTCGTCGCCCTGGACGCGCAACTCCGTCACCCGTCGCCTCTCGAAGCGTGCTCCCAGGGCCTCCGCCGCCCTCAAGAACCCGACCGCGGTGGCGGTTGGGTCGGCGTACCCGCCGCGGGGCTCGTAGGCCGCCAGGGCGACGCCGTCCGTGTCGAGCGCCGGGTCGATCCCCTGTAGCTCCTCTGGCCCGACCAGCTCCGTCTCTACCCCGACGCCGCGCTGGAGAGCTACGTTGTGCTTCAGGGCCTCCACCGTGTCCTCCCCGACGAGGTAGGCGAAGCCCGTGCGGGTGAAGCCGCACCCGCCGCCGACCCGCTCTCCCCACGGCTCGAAGTATCCGGTGAGGCTCTCCCAGGCGAGGTCCGCTTCGAGCGCGGTAGGGTAGTGTGCTCGGACGAGCGCGCCCGAGCGGGCCGTCGAGCCCGCGGCCGGTCCCTCCCGGTCCACGACCAGCGTCTCTACTCCGTGTTCGGCTAGGTGGAAGGTGACGCTCGCGCCCACCACCCCGGCACCGACTACTATCGCCTCCGGCACGGCGTTAGAGGCCCGAAGGCGCGCGCTCGAGGCGGGCGACACCGCTCTCTATCGCCGCGTTGCCCACGGCGTCGGCGACCTGTTTGTGCACGTCCGGGTCGAGGACTTCGGGGACGAGGTCTTCGTCCGTGGCGAGAGAGGCGAGGGCTTCGGCGGCGGCGAGCCTCATCTTCAGGTTGATCTCCCCGGCCCCGGCCAGCAGCGCTCCGCGGAAGATGCCGGGGTAGCCCAGGACGTTGTTCACGCTCGTCCCGTCCGCGGCGAACGCCGCCCCCGCTTCCATGGCATCCTCGGGCTCTATCTCCGGGTAGGGATTGGTGAGCGCCAGGATCACCTGCCCCTCGCGCACCATCTCCGGTTTTATGAGGCCTGTAACTCCGGTCGTGGCCACCACCACGTCCGCCTCTCGCATCACGGTCTCCATGTCGGTGATCTCGATCCCCTTCTTTGCTGCGCGTGGGTGGCTCGCCTCGTTCGGATCCGAAGCCAGAACTCTCTTCGCTTTGCCGTCCACCATAAGGGCGGCAATACCGTACCCCGCCGCCCCGAGCCCGACCTGGCCAACCACCTCATCCTCAAGGGTGAGCCCCACGTGCCGGCAGGCGACAATCGCCGCCGCGAGCGTGACCACAGCCGTGCCGTGAACGTCGTCGTGCATCACCGGCTGGGGCAGTGCCTCTATGAGCCTTGATTCGATCTCGAAGCACTCTGGCGCCGAGATGTCCTCCAGGTGGATACCCCCGAAGGTAGGGGCGATGCGTATTACCGTCTCCACGAACTCGTCCACGTCCTCGGTATCTATCAAGATTGGCATCGCAGAGACGTTGGCGAGCTGATGGTAGAAGACCGCCTTTCCCTCCATCACCGGCATCGAGGGTACGGGGCCGATGTCGCCCAGACCCAGGACGCGCGTGCCGTTGGTGCAGATGGCTATGCTGCGGCCGATCATGGTGAGGTGCCTCGCGAGGGAGGGGTCTTCGGCAATGGCCATCGAGGCCCGCGCCACCCCCGGCGTGTAGACGTCGCGCATGTCCTGCACCGTTCTCACGGGCTGCGTCGCCTCGATCTTAAGCTTGCCGCCCTCGTGTCTCAAGAGAGCCCGGTCCTGGAACCACAAGACCTCGACACCGTCCAGGTCGTTCAGAAGTGTCGCGATGTGCTCGGCCTGCTCGTAGTCGTCTACCTCGAGCGTGATCTCGCGCGTAGAAGTGTTGCGGCCGACGTTGATCGTGTCCACCTCCCCGATCAGACCGTGCCCTTTGGCTATGCTCCCGGCGACCCTGGCGAGCTGGCCCGTACGGTGGGGCTGTCGGACACAGTAAGTGTAGTCGAGCGCCATAAAGCCAACCTCCTAGAGTTCCGGTACGTCTGTTTCTGAGGGAATCGCCCCGAACACCTCAACCACCGGCCGGGGTCCCGGATCACCTCATCACCCTCTCTGACGGCCTCTACCCGCGAGGCCCCGCCCACGAATTCTATAAGAGGCCGTATCGTGAGGCCATTCTCCTGCTTGCGGGAGAGATCCCCTTGCCGGATACTGACCCACAGTATGCAACGGAGGAGGTCGAGGTATGCGGCTCGCGGCATGATAGTGTGCTCGGCAACGGTGCTTTTCCTCGTCGCCTGCGCCTCTTTGACCAGCTCGACCCTCGAGGAAGATTCGGCCTCCGGGGTCGAGATCCCCGAGAGCGAGTACGGCCAAGGTCATTCCCGCGGAAGAGCGTCTCGTAAGTATGAAAACAATAGGTCGCCCGTTCCCCGATGAGAGAAAGGATGGCGCCGATGGCCAAGATGGCGGAGGGTCAGGAGTTTAGCCGGGAAGAGGTGGGGCTCGCCCTCAGGAACCCTGGTATGCCCCTCGAAGGGCTTCGCTACCCCATCACCCCTATAGGGATGCACTATCTCCTGATCCACTTCGATATCCCCTTGCTCGACGCCGCAACCTACGAGCTCTCCATCACGGGCCGCGTTCGCAACCTGCTCAAGCTGACCCTCGGCGACCTCATGGCGCGCCCGGCGGTCACGATGCCCGTGACGATGGAGTGCGCCGGTAACGGTCGCGCGCACCTCTCCCCGCGCCCTGTCTCTGCGCCGTGGCACAATGAGGCGGTGGGGTGCGCTGAGTGGACGGGCACACCCTTGAAGCCTCTCCTGGAAGAGGCCGGTCTCCTGGACGACGCCGTCGAGATCCTCTTCACCGGCCACGACCGGGGTATCGACCAGGGCGTCGAGCAGGATTACGAGCGGAGCCTGCCGCTCGATGAGGCCCTGCGCGACGAGGTGTTTCTCGCTTACGAGATGAATGGTCGCCCGCTTCCTCCCCAGCACGGCTCTCCATTGAGGCTCGTCGTGCCGGACTGGTACGGGATGACGTCGGTGAAGTGGTTAAGGGAGATAACGGTTCTCGACAAGCCGTTCGAAGGGGTCCAGCAGGCGCTGCTGTATCGTTACAAGCGGTCCGAGAACGACCCCGGCACGCCGGTGACCCGCAAAAACCCGCACGCGTTGATGGTGCCACCGGGGATACCCGAGTACCTCTCCCGTGCGCGGCACCTGCGGGCGGGACGGACCCTGGTGGAGGGCCGGGCGTGGTCCGGCTTCGGACCCATTGAGCAGGTGGAGTTCAGTTCGGACGGCGGGCGCACGTGGGAGGATACCGAGCTGGGAGAGCAGATCGGGCACTACGCCTGGAGGGGATGGTCCTACGAGTGGGACGCACGGGAACCCGGCGAGTACGAGCTCTGCGTGCGCGCCACCGACGCGGCCGGAAACAGGCAGCCCGCGAGTAACGACGAGTCCTGGAACCTCGGCGGCTACGGCGTCAATCTGGCTCAGCGCGTACCCGTGTCGGTCAGCTAACGCTCTAGATAGAGCAAATCTTTAGCGCACAAACAGGTAGAGTAGCGCCTTCTGAGCGTGCAGCCGGTTCTTAGTCTGGTCGAAGACGCGGCTCTGCGAATCTTCGGCTCTGCGAATCTTCTATTACCCGGCTGGTTCTCTAGTGGCTTGAGATCCTGCCGGATAATTTCTGCTATACTGCGGGGGCAAGCGAAGGTGGGTTACAGTAGATGGAGCGCCGCCCGACTAACACAGGGGTGGCGTTTTGTTTGATGGAGCCCAGGAACGAGAAAGGTGGGCTAAGGTACATGCCCGAAGGAACAGTCAAGTGGTTCAACGATGAGAAGGGCTACGGCTTTATCTCCCCGGATGAGGGTGGCGAAGACCTCTTCGTGCATCACACCGGGATAGCTGGCAGCGGGTTCAAGTCCCTGGAAGAGGGCGCGAAGGTCTCCTACGAGGCGACGCAGGGCAAGAAGGGGATGCAGGCGGAGAACGTCTCTCCCGTCTAAAAACGTTCACCATACAGAACGTGAGGGCCAGGGATCTACCCTGGCCTTTCTCGTGCCACCGGGAACCTGGGAGTGGGCCGGAGGCCTTTCTCCCCGCAGCGGCTAAAGAGAGGGTTGTAGCAACTGCGATTTGACTCGCCGGGTGCCCTTCGGCGCGTGGCCGAGAGAGGTATGTAGTGGCTGTATTGGCGGGCTGGGGCGTGCAGAGGTGGCTACTCTAGTTACCATTATTTATCTTAAGCCCGGTCGGCACCACCTCCGCAAAAGACTAACCGAGTAGAAGGTAGAGAAGCGCCTTCTGGGCGTGCAGCCGGTTCTCGGCCTGATCGAAGACGCGACTCCGCAGCCCGTCTATGACCTCGGCCGTCACCTCCTCGCCGCGATGCGCGGGAAGGCAGTGGAGGAAGATGGCGTCCGGTGCGCCGAGGCTCATCAACTCCTTGTTAACCTGATAGGGGGCGAATCCCTTCTTACGCTCCTCGGCCTCGGCCTCCTGGCCCATGCTGGCCCACACATCGGTGTAGACGACCCGCGCGCCGGCGACTCCTTCTTGCGGGTCTTCGGTGAGGGTCGGGGCGACGCCCGCCGCGGCGGCGAGCTTCATTACTCCGGGGTCTGGGGCGTGGCCGGGAGGGTGAGCGATGGTCAACTCCGCACCGGTGAGGGCGCAGCCCAGAGCCAGGGAGTTGGCGACGTTGTTGCCGTCCCCGACGTAGGAGATCTTTACGCCCTCTAGTCCTCCGAACTCTTCGCGAACGGTAAGGAGGTCTGCTAAAGCCTGACAGGGGTGGTGCAGGTCGGAGAGGCCGTTTATAACGGGGACTTCGGCGGCGGCGGCGAGCTCTTCGATCTCCCTGTGCGAGAAGGTGCGGGCCATAATGGCGTCTATATAACGGTCGAGGACGCGCCCGGTGTCCGACGGCGTCTCGCGCTGTCCCATCTGTATCTCCTGCGGGCTCAGGGGGAGAGCGTGGCCCCCGAGATGGTACATCCCGACCTCGAAGGAGACGCGGGTGCGATTGGAGGGCTTCTGAAAGACCATCGCGAGCGTCCTACCGAAGAGCGGTCTGAAGGGGATGCGGGACCTCCTCAGGGCCTTCAACTTCTGGGCCTCGTCGAGGATCAGGCGCGCCTCATCCGGGCTAAACTCGGCCAGGGTGAGGCAGTCGCGCCCCGCGAGGGGGGAAGGGGAGACCGGTCCTTCTAGCTGCTCCGTGGGGATCACTTACGTGCGTCTCTTCAGGCGACGGCCGTCTGGGCCTCCGGGACGCCGGGCGCGGCGCCCACGAGGGAGTCCAGGGCGGCGCGCAGGGTGTCGAGGGCGTAGCGGATCTCGGTCTTTGTGACGGTGAGCGGCGGGGCGAGCCTTATGGTGGTCCCGGCGATGAGGTTGAGGAGCACGCCTTCTTCGAGGCACTTCTGGAAGACCTCTTTGGTGAGCTCGGGGTCCCGGAGGTCGAGGCCAAGTAGGAGCCCCTCCCCGCGCACCTCGGCGCCTGGCACACGCTCCGCGACGAGCCGCAACGCGTTCTTGAGGATCGCACCCTTGAACCGGACCTCTTCGAGGAATACGGGATCTCCCACCACCCCGAGGACCGCCTTGACCGCGGACATTGCGAGCGGGTTCCCCCCGAAGGTTGAACCGTGGTTGCCGGGTGTGAGCACAGCGTACTCTTCTTTCGCCATCATCGCCCCCACGGGCACGCCGCCGCCCAGGCCCTTGGCGCTCGTGAGGACGTCCGGGACTACCCCTACGCCCTGGTAGGCGTACAGGTGGCCCGTGCGGCCCGCGCCGGTCTGGACCTCATCGAAGATGAGAAGCGCACCGTGCTCGTCGCAGAGGCCGCGCAGACCTTCGAGGAAGCCCTCGGGTGCCGGGTTTATACCGCCCTCGCCTTGAAGGGGCTCTACGAGCACCGCCGCCGTCTGCGGACCGACGGCTTCCTTCGCCGCTTCGAGGTCGCCGAACGGGGCGTAGGCGAAGCCGGGGACCATAGGACCAAAGGCCTCTTGGTAAGTGGCCTGAGCCGTGGCGGAGAGGCTGCCGTAGGTGCGGCCGTGGAAGGACTTGGTGAAGGTGAGGACCTCGTGCTTCTCGGGACCGTGGGTCTCGTAGGCGTACTTCCTGGCGAGCTTTATGGCGGCTTCGACCGCCTCGGTGCCGGAGTTGCAGAAAAAGACCTTGTCGAAGTCGGTGGCCTCGGTGAGCATCTGAGCGACCTCAGCTTGCAGGGGGATCTCGTACAGGTTCGAGCAGTGCATTAGCTCTCCGGCCTGATCTTGGATCGCCTCTACCAGAGCCGGGTGGCCGTGGCCCAACGCGTTGGTCGCGATGCCGGCGATGAAGTCCAGGTAGCGGTTGCCTTTCTCGTCGAAGAGCCAGCTACCCTTACCCGACGTTGGGGCTAGGTTCATCCGCTTGTAAGTCTCCATTACAGCTTTCATGCCACGACTCCTTCCGATATTAGAGTTCCGACTAGCCCACCGGCCACGGCCTTCTCCAGCGAGCCCTGTCTGTTGCCGTTCACTATCCTCGCCTCGACCCCTTCTCTGGCCGCCTCCGCCGCCGCCCGGAGCTTCGGCACCATCCCCCCGACCGCGAGCCCTCTCTCGACGTACCCCTCGCACTCCTCCGGGGCGAGCGAGGGTACCGCCTCGTCGCCGTCGAGTAGCCCATCCACGTCAGTGAGGAAGAACAGGTGCCCCGCCCCCAACCCCACGGCGAGCGCCGCGGCCGCCGAGTCGGCGTTGACGTTGTACGCTCCCTCCGGCCCGAAGCCTATGGGAGCTATGACCGGCACGAACCCGCCCGTCCACAGGGTATCGACGAGGTGAGGCTCTACCTCCGTAACGTTCCCCACGCGACCCAGGTTCGGCACGGGCTCTACGCGCAAGGTCGGGCCATCGGTGCCGGAGAGGCCGACCGCCGGTATGCCCATGGCGCTGAGGTCACGGACGAGTGCCTTGTTCACCTCGCCGGCGAAGACCATCTCCGCGACCGCCATCGTAGCCTCGTTCGTGACCCTGAGCCCCTCTCGGAACTCGGTTGGGAGGCCTAGGGCGTCGAGCATCCGGGTGAGCTGCTGGCCGCCACCATGTACGAGCGCCACGGGGGTCTCGGAGGCCAGGATCTCCGGCAGGTCGTCCAACGCCCCGCCCGCGAGCGCGCTGCCCCCGATCTTGACTATGATCGGCTTCCTCACGAGCGGTAGCTCCCGTTGATCTCAACGTACTCGTGGGTGAGGTCGCAGCCCCACGCGCTCGCCGAGCCCTTACCCTCCCCGAGACGCGCTGTAATGACGACCTCGTCCCCAGCCAGGGTCGCGTTCGCCTCCGCCGCGTCGTGCGCCACGGGCTCCCCTTTTTCGAAGACCTTGACGGGACCGAAGTGAATCTCTACGCCCTCCGGGTCGAACGGCACCCCCGCGTAGCCCATCGCGGCCAGCACCCGGCCCCAGTTGGCGTCCTCGCCGTACGCGGCGGCTTTGACGAGGCTGCTCCCGACGACCGCCTTGGCGAGCGCCGCCGCCGAAACCTCCTCTTTGGCACCCTCGACGACGACCTCTATGAGCTTCGTCGCCCCCTCGCCATCGCGTGCTATCTCTTTAGCTAGCCCCCGCATCACAGCCTCTACGGCCTCCTCGAACGCAGGGTAGTCGGGAGAGCTTTGCGTAAGGGGCTCGTTCCCCGCAGCGCCGTTCGCCATGAGGAGGACCATATCGTTGGTGGAGGTGTCGCCGTCCACGGTGATGCGGTTGAAGGTACGCTCCGTCGCCCCGTTCAAAGCGTTCTGCAGGCTCTTTTTCTCGACGGCGGCGTCGGTGGTTACGAAGGCCAGCATGGTCGCCATGTCCGGGTGGATCATGCCGCTCCCCTTGGCGACCCCGCCGACGGTGACGACCTCGCCCCCGATCTCCACCGTCGCCACGGCCTCTTTGGTGCGGGTGTCGGTGGTCAGGATGGCCTCGGCGAGGGATGAGCCGTCGCTACTCAAGGACGCCGCAGCCTCTTTTATGCCGGTCTCTACGCGGTCCATGGGGAGGTGTTCCCCGATTACACCGGTCGAAGCCACGGCTACCTCCTCGGGCTCTAGCCCGAGCTCCGCCGCCGCGAGCGTCTGCATCCTGCAGGCGTCCTCGAGACCCCGCTCGCCCGTGGCCGCGTTGGCGACGCCGCTGTTCACGACAACCGCCCGCACGTTACCGGTCTCGACCGCCTCCCTGGTCACGAGGAGCGGGGCCGCCTTCACGACGTTCGTGGTGACGACTACAGCCGCCGCGCCCCCGGCCTCCTGCGAGAACAAAAGACCGAGGTCCCGGCGTCCTTCGTACCGCACCCCACACGCCCCCCCGGCCGCCAGAAATCCAGTGGCCGCCGTCGCCCCCGTCTTCTCTATTCCGATTTCTGAATTTTTATTCACCATGGGGCCCTATTGTCGCACCCGCGCGCGTGAGGGTCAACCGTTTTATGCAAAAACTTGAATAAATATCCCGAGGGTGGTCTAATATGGCGCGTGGGACTGTATGTAGGCATCTACGGCGGCAGCGGATACGCGGGCTCGGAGTTGGTGCGTCTGCTTTCGGGGCATCCAGAGGTAGGGGGCAAGAGCGTCGCCTCACGCGGCTACGCCGGACGGGCGGTCAGCGAGGTCTACCCGCACCTCAATGTGAAGGACGAGTTCGTCGAGCCGGGAGAGATAGATGCTTCGGCTCTGGATGTGGCGTTCGTGGCTTATCCGCACATGGAGAGCGCGGGGGTAGTACGGGATCTCCTGGAGGCCGGGACGAGGCTCGTCGTGGATCTCTCGGCCGACTTCCGGCTCGTGGACGTGGCCCTGTACAACGAGTGGTATGGGGAGCATCCTGTGCCGGAGCTTCTGAAAGAGGCGCACTACGGACTGCCGGAGGTCTTCGGGCCGCCGCCGGGGAGGCTCGTGGCGAACCCCGGGTGTTACCCGACAGCGGCCGTGCTGGCGCTCGCGCCGGTCGTAAAGCGGCTAAAGGTCTCGTCGGTGGCGATTAACGCTTTGAGCGGGGTGAGCGGGGCGGGGGCCAGGCCTACTACTAAGACGCACTTCGTCTCCGTCAACGAGAACGTCGCGCCCTACGGGCTCGCCGGTGGGGCGCCGCGCCACCGGCACACGCCGGAGATAGAGGCGGTCTTGAGGCGTGTGGGCGAGGTGCCGGAGGTCACGTTCGTGCCCCATCTCCTGCCCATCACGCGTGGGGAGCTGGAGACGATCTACGTTGAGTTGGAGGATCCTGGGGATCTCCCGGAGGTCGAGGAAGTTCTCGGATGGTACGCGGAGGACTACGAAGGGTGGGCGTTCGTGGAGGCCAAGGAGGAGGTACCCCAGATCTCGCACGTCGCCAACACGAACCGCGCGAGGTTGTCTGTAGCGGTGGACAGGAGGGCCGGGAAGCTCCTGCTCTTCTCGGCGGTGGACAACCTGCTCAAGGGCGCGTCCGGGGCGGCGGTGCAGAATATGAACCTGGCGCTCGGATTCCCGGAGGCCACCGGGCTCGAGCACCTGAAGTAGGGGCGGAGTAGGAGGCAAAGCATGGGGAAGACGCTTTCCAACGTGGATAAGGGGACGAGGCAGGATCTTATACTCAGGATGATCTCGGAGCGGGAGTTGGGGACCCAGCAGGATGTGGTCGCAGCGCTCTCGGACACGGGGGTCGAGGTGGCCCAGGCGACCGTGAGCCGGGACCTCGCCGAGCTCGGCGTCCTCAAGGTCGGCACCCGCTACCTCGCGCTACCGCACGAACCCGGCGCCGCCGGCATAGAGGTCTTACCGAGCTTCGCCCTCGGCGTCACCCCGGCCCAGAACCTGGTCGTCATCCACACCCGCGACGGCACCGCCGGCGCTGTCGCCAATGTTCTCGACAGAGTCAAGGGCCTGAAGATAATCGGCACCATCGCCGGGCAGGACACCGTGATGGCCGTCGCCCCCGACAACGAGGCCGCCGTGGAGGTCGCGGAGCTCGTCGCCGACGTCTGCCGGGCCAGGACCCGGCCCGCAGGCAACGTCGAGTAGTTGCCGGCCGGAGCGGCACAAACGTCCTACCGGCTACGGGCCTATCGGAGCCCAAACTCGCCCGTTACCTCGAAGGCTGGGGACAGTCGGGCGACACTGCCGTTCTGGATGTGGACCTCGACGGTGGTGGCAGGTGGGGCGGCGCCTGGCATCGTCTTATGACCTCCGAAGAACCCGGTTACAGCTTCGTCGACGATGACACGTCCGAGGTTGCACTCGCCGTCGTCCCGGACCATTGCGGTCGCGGTGTGAGAGGAGCGCTACCGAGGGAGCTTCGGGATGCGGCAGGTCGCGAGGCTATAGCGCCTTGAGCCCGAGCGTCGAAAAGGGCAACCCGGCCCTTGGGCTCTACGAGCATAAGGCTTCGTCAAGCTCTTCGAGACCGAGGATGCGTGGACGATGAAAGCAGACCTCTCCGCCGGCGAAGCGTAACCGAAAGACGAACGTGCAAACCTCGAAGATAACCGGAGGAACGATGACACTCGAAAACAAGAAGATCGTGCTCGCCTACTCGGGGGGGCTCGATACCTCCGTGTGCCTGAAGTGGTTCGAGCAGCAGGGCGCTGAGCCTTACGCCCTGTACCTGGACCTCGGGCAGGGCGAGCCCGCCGAAGACGTAAAGGCGAGGGCGGTGAAGATCGGGGCCGCCGACGCGTTCGTGAGGGACGCGAAGGTCGAGTTTGCCGAGGAGTACGTTGCTCCGGCGATAAAGGTGAACGCTCTCTACGGTGGGAAGTATCCCTTGTTCACGGCTCTGGGGCGTCCCCTTATCGCGAAGAAGCTCGTCGAGGTTGCGCGGGAGGTGGGAGCGACCCATATTGCGCATGGGTCTACGGGTAAAGGTAACGATCAGGTCCGCTTCGACGTCACGACGGCCTCTATAGCCCCGGACCTCACGGTCGTCGCCCCGGTCAGGGACTGGAACATGAGCCGTCCGGAGGAGATGGCGTACGCCGAGGAGCACGGCATCCCCGTCCCTGTCACCAAGAAGTCCCCCTACAGCGTGGACGAGAACCTCTTCGGCCGCTCCATCGAGGCTGGCCCCCTGGAGGACCCCGACCACGAGCCGAGTGAGGACGTCTTCGAGATGACCGCCGCTCCCGAGGAGGCCCCGGACGAGCCCGGGTATGTAGAGATCGGCTTCGAGGAGGGGCTGCCGGTGAGCCTGAACGGTGAGGAATTGCCGCTCGTGGAGCTCATCGTGGAGTTGAACGGTGTCGCTGGGGCGCACGGGGTCGGGCGGGTGGACATGATCGAGGACCGGCTCGTCGGCATCAAGAGCCGCGAGATCTACGAGTGCCCCGCCGCCTTGACGCTGATTCAGGCGCACAAAGAGCTGGAGACGATGACCCTCACAAAGGACGTCCTGCGCTTCAAGGCAACCGTCGAGCAGCGCTACGCTGAGCTAACCTATGACGGTCTCTGGTTCACGCCTCTAAAACGCGCTCTGGATGCTTTTATCGCGCAGACGCAGAGGACGGTTACAGGCACCATTCGCCTCAAGCTGTATAAGGGATCCAGCACGGTAGTAGGACGCACGGCACCGCGGGCGCTATACAGCAAGGAACTCGCCACCTACGACCCGAACAGCACCTTCGACGAGGCTGCGGCCGCCGGCTTCATCACGCTCTGGGGCCTTCCGGCACGGCAGTGGGCCGGTGTTAACGGCGGCATCGAACAGAGTCCGGCCACGCAGTAGTTTAGCGAGAAGCGGAAGGACCAGGCCGCCGCTCGACCTGCGCCCGCACGATACCCAGCTCCGACCGCCGCTCCGGGTAGCCCATCGGCGCCGCGACCATGAAGCGGTCGAGCTGGCCCTCGGGTAGGGGATAGGTTCTGTAGAACTGGTGCGGGTTCTGGGTCGCCACGACGAAGAACGGTCTAGCAGGACCCTGGTCACGCCCTCGACTGCCACCTGCCCCCTAGGCCATCGCCTCCAGCAGCGCGCTCTGGGTCCAGGGGTGGCGCGGGTGATATCGGCCAGCACGACCGGCGCGAGGACCGGGCCGAGGTGAACTGGATGCGCAAGAAGTCCGTCGCGATCGAGGAACAGGTGGCCATGGCGAGCGTCGTCTTGTCCACGCCGGGGATGTCTTTCAGGACCACGTGCCGCCGGCGAAGAGTGAGATCAGGCACAGATCCACTACCCGGTCCTTGCCCACGACCGTGTGCCGAACGGAGTCTCACAGACGCTCGTAGACCTCCCGACCCTCCGCCATGCTCTCGGCCCGGCTGTGTTGCACGATCCCTCCAATGACGAAGAACCTGTCCGCTCGGCCGCCGCGCTGATCATATCGCGCCGCATTGCTATTATCGGCACCATGCCAGAGAAACTCAAACCGAACCACGAACCCGAAGAGCCCCGGGCGGCGGAGTCGGGGCCCGAAGCAGAGAGAGACTTGCGCCTGATGCGCCGCGCCCTCGAAGAGGCCGCGCTGGCTGCCGAGCGGGGAGAGGTACCCGTCGGCGCCGTGGTCGCCAAGGATGGAGAGATCCTGGCGACGGCCCACAACGAACGCGAGACACTGAAAGACCCTACGGCCCACGCCGAGCTCCTCGCCCTCCGTCGCGCCGCCCGCGAGCTCGGCAGCTGGCGCCTCACCGGCTGCACACTCTACGCCACCCTCGAACCCTGCCCCATGTGCGCTGGCGCCCTTCACGCCGCTCGCATAAGTCGCCTCGTTTATGCCGCCCAGGATCCCAAAGCCGGCGCCTCCGGTACCCTCTACAACCTCCCCGCCGATCCTCGTCTGAACCACACCTACCCCTACAAGAGCGGAGTCCTGCGGAACGAATCCGCCGCTCTCCTTCGCGCCTTCTTCGAACAGCGCCGCGGTGGGAAATAAACCCACTTGGGCTCCCCGAGTCAGGACCCTGAAGACCCACTGCACAGTGAACTTCAACTGCAGGTACAACCATACAGGAGTAGTATGTCTAGAGTTTAGTTAGAGTATAGACTTGCGGCTCGACCTAAAGATGAAGGTACGTGATTTGCTGCAAATTCGCCGAAAAACGACCTCCGTGAAAAAATTTCTGAAAAATTATGCGGGAGGGAGTCTGAGCGCGAATTCCGCTTAAAAATCAGCTTTACGGCACGTGAGGGTTATATTAACCTGATGTTAAGGGTTATGTAGCTGGTATTGCGATTAGCAAATCTGGTGTGTTAGCTTTTTGCAGTACCAGATGTGGTGTTGAGGCGATGGGGGTTACAAAGTGCAGTGCCCATACTGTGACTACCAGGACACGAAGGTGATCGACAGCCGGCTTTCGGAGGGTAAGGACGCCATTCGGCGGCGGCGGGAGTGCCT